>JAISFS010000326.1 GCA_031263485.1 Deltaproteobacteria bacterium
GGCGAGGAGGACGGCCTCACCCACTCCCTCGCGCTCTCTCGCCTCGAGATCCCCTGGCGCCCGCGCAGGGCCACGCCCGTGCCCAGGATTTCCGGCCAGGTGACCGCCTGGATCGACGGAGCGGGCTCGGGGGACACCCCCGAGACGGACGGCTGGGGCCGCTACAAGATTCTCTTCCCCCTGGACGTCTCGGGGAGGGGGGACGGCAAGGCGAGCTCCTGGATCCGCATGGCCCAGCCGTACGTGGGAATGGGATACGGCCAGCACTTCCCGCTCACGCCCGGCACGGAGGTGCTCATCTCGTTCGTGGACGGGAACCCGGACCGCCCCGTCATCACGGGCGCCGTGCCGAACGCCGAGACGGGGAACCTGGTCAACGCCTCGAACCCTAACCAGGCCGCCCTCGGATCCAAGGGAGGCGGGTCGCTCGTGTTCGGGAACGATCCCGAGAAGCAGAACGTCACCCTGTCCGCCGGTTCCGACCGCGGGTTTTTCACCATCGCGTCCGGCTCGCCCACGACGGCGGCCATGTACGCGGACGTGACGTCCACCACGTCCACTGTGAACAGCACGACCAACATGTTCATGTCCAACAACACGGCGGGCTACAGGTACGAGATCGGCGCCGGCGACGCCAAGATGAGGAAGTTGACGCTCATTCTGGGCGCCCTGAGGGAGACATTCGAGACGATGGCCGCGGCCTCCCAGGAGGCCGCGTACTACCAAGGCTTCCGGGACGACTCCCGCGATTATTCCCCGGCAGTGATGTGCAACAACGTCACGAACACAGTTGACTTCCTCATCGACGCCGCAGATCCGATCATCGGGGTTCTAGCCAACCAAAACGCCGAACCGCCGGACCTGCGGCTCCCGGACTCGAACCTCCTGGCCATCGTGGGTGACGCCGAAGGCTCCAGGACCACCTGGAAAAGCAAGAACCCTTTCGGGACATTGGATAAACTGCTCACGACGTTCCTTCTGCTCATGAAGCCGGCAAGGCACTTGCAACCCGCCGCGGACGACATACTCCCCCTCTTCTCGATCGGCGACGAGCCGGACGGCTTCAGTAAACAGGACGAGCGCCTCAAACATGCCGCCAAGGGGGTGGCCGTCACGACGGGGCTCTCGGAGGTCGTGTGCGACGTCTTGTCCACGTACACCTTGATAAAGGCCCTGTGGGGCGCCGAGGGCAAACTGACCGCCAAGGGGATCCTGATCCACAACAAGGACTCCTACGTGGATGTCCTGGCCGAGACCTGGGCCGGGGTGTCGGCCAAGACCGGGCCGCTCGTCCTGGAGTCGAGCCCGCAACGGGCGGCAGACGATCTGCGTTGCTCTTTACCCTCAGTGCTGGCGACGCTCCCCGAATGCCTTGGGTCCGAATCCACGGGCGCGTCATCCGTATCGCCCTTGTTAGAGAGCGCCGTGCTCCTCCACGGAAAGCTCGTCCGCACGTTCTGCGATGAGCTGAGCCTTTCCGCAAAGGACATCGTGGCGGCCAAATCGCCCGGCAAGGTATTGATCATGCAGGCCCCCGCCCCGGAGGAGGCCCCCGCCCCGGAGGTCCCCGCTGGATTCGATGTCATCGACGCCACTCCCTCGGGCCTGGAAACCCTGGCTTCCAGAAACGTGAAGTTCAACTACATCCCCACGTACGAAAAGGGAATAGACATCACCACCACGGACCCGAATGCGGCGCTCATTATCCAGACCACACAGCCTTCCGCTCCCGTGGCTATCCTCTGCGGATCCTCCGATGCGGACGGATGCCGCAGCCTCACCTTCGACAACGGAGACGGCACGGTCCTCCGGGAAAGCCGGGACGCCTCGCTCGTGATGAACCAGCAAGGCGTGACCCTCAAAGCCGATGACCAGAAAAAGCTGGCCATGACTGCGACCGGGGAGGTGAAACTCTCCCAGAGCGGTACGAACAGCCTCGCCTTCAACGACCAGAACGTCACCATGGAGCACGGCATGGAGTTGAACCTTAAGGGAGGAGCAACGTCCGTCAATCTGAACGCTCAAGGTTTCAAGTTGTCGACCGAGGCCTTCGCCGATTTTAAAGCGCAAATCCTGAATCTGGGGTAATCAAGCGTCCGCCGCCGAAACCAGGCGGCAAGGATCCCGTCGCCTGCCGGAGGCGTCCGGCGGAGTTTGGCGGAGATCCCGACACCGGAAGCCGGGCGCGCCTTCCGGCGGGTCCGCGCTTCGCCGAATCCCGCCGGGTTTATCCGCTCGTCTCAAGATCCGGACCGGCACAGCCTCCGCGCGTGCAATGGACACCCGACCCGCCAAGCCGCCTGCCGGAGCCTCAGGACCGCCGCCCGCCATCGCCCGCCGACCAAAGTGAAGGGACCCTGTGCTCCCATGCTGACCTCAACCCCGCAGGACGGTCCCATGCCAGCCCCCGCAACCACGAAGGACGGCCCTGCCCGCATGGACGCTGTCAGCCAGACAATCCCAAGGGGGACGCGGCTCATCGAAGAACATGCCGCGCGAACCGATGAAATCACGCTAATCCGTGCAGAGCCCGCTTCTCGGCTCCTTGCAGCCGACGCGCTTCGGCGGCCGGCCGTTCCTTGCGGCAACCGCCTTCCCGGGCTTCAAGGTGGACGGGGCTACGGGGACGCCTTGGGGCGTCCGCCAAGTCGCTCGCGCCCGTCCTGGACCAGGGCGTTGTCTTCGATCCTGGGTTCACCAAGCCCAGTTGGAATTTCTGGCCTGCGGCAACGTATAAACTCCGCTCCGGGAGCCGACCGGGCCGGCTCGGTAGCCGCCTCCCTCCGGATCGGGCCTCCATACCGCGAGTTCCTGGCGACAGGCGAGGCGCCCCAGCTCGGCCCCGCCCCCGGGGATCCGGCCCCCTTCAGGCAACTCCCCCTGGACTGGGACCGCACCGCCCGCTCCGCGGTTAATCCTGCGGCCAGGTCCGGGGGAGACGCTCACGTCCTACGGGGCCGTCCTGGACTACCCTATGGTGACGGACCGCCGCGAGTCGGGGTGGCCCTCAAGACGGACTGGCCGCAAGCGGCCTCGCCCTTGCCCGAGCCCTTCGGCTCCGCTGTCGCCGGATCAGGGACCGGCGACCGCGACTGGCTTTTGGTAGCCTGGCCGGGCTTCCCCGCGGACTTCGACCTGAACGCCCTGAACATGGCCCAAGGCGCCCAGATCCTTGTCGAAGGCAATTTCGCGGGAAACGAGGCCGTATCGGTCCTCGGCTGCACCCGCGGCGCCGGGAGCTGAAATCCCGCCTTCCGGGACTCGTGCCCCGGATGGTGATAGCCAAGTTCCCTCCGGGCATCGAACCGCCCTAGCCGCCTGATATCTCCCCGGGACCGGACGCGCCCATGCCGGAACCGGCCGCCCCGCCGGAAGGCCTCCTCTTCGAGGAGCCGGCGCTCGCCCTCGACACCGTCTGGCTCTTCCCGCTCTTCGGGGCCGGCATCATGATCTGGCACGGATCGCTGGGGCTGGAGGACGCCGCGGGCGGGAACGTCTGGGGCCTGGCCGCGGCGCTTGCGACTCCCGGCCAAGGCACCGAAGGCCCCCGGGAACTCTTCTTCAGCGGGGTCGAAGGCTTCCCGGATCTGCCAACGCTCCGCCCGTTCGAGCCCGTCCCGGCACCAACACCGGAACCGGTACCGGACGCGCCAGTCGCCGTGCCCGCTCCGCCGCCGACTAATCCGACGATACCCGCCGTGTCCCCCGCCGCCCAGGCTCGCGGCAGGCACGGTGGGCGAGGCGGGAGACCGGGTCACGTGCGACATGGACGGCGAGGAGATAACCTGCCGCGTGACGCCCTCCAGTCTCCTGGCCCTCCAGCCGAGGGACAAGGTGCTCGTCTGCCGGACTGCGGCCGCCAGCTACCTGCTCGCCGTCCTGGAACGCGCCGGGCCAGCCGTGGTGACGCTCCCCGAAACGACCAGGATCCTGGGAGGAAGGCTCACCGTCTCTTCCGACACCCTGACGTTAATCAATTCCGAAACCCTCATGCGGTCGGCGGGCTGAACCTCAAGGGGAGCCTTGCCAAGCTCGACTTGACGTTCCTTACCCTTACGGCCCGTGAGCTCGTGCGGCTCGCGACCCATTTCCTGTCCCGCTCGAATACCTCGAGGGAAGAGGCCACCGAGGCCATGAAGCACTCCGCGCCTGAGCTCTGGCTGGAAACGGACGAGACCCTCCGCGCCAGGGACGGCACGGTGGACGTCAAGGCCGAAGGGGCCACACGGACATCCAGTGTTCTGCAGTTATGAGGTATGTGTAAAAAGTATGAATTGGACTTCACGGAAACAATGCGCCTTTCCATTCAAGCTATGCCCCTAACGCATCTGTATTCACCTCAGAGACAATATTTCTCCCAATCCGACATTGAAGTCCGGCCTGATTGATAGGCATGTGCTTTTGCCCTTCTCTTCAGGCTCGGAGGGTCTTTTTTCACAGACCTCAGTTATCGCTCCGATCTAGTGACTTTACCCCGGAACAACGAGAGGACGGAGGACCGGCTCGTTCGACATCGCGACCGGCTAGAACTTGGCGGGCGTTCCCCCACGAAAGGGCCAGGGGGGCCCCCAAGCCGACAGGCAATTGCATCGCGTAGGTCCCCACCGGTACTCAGGGAAGGCAAAATGCCGCCCCCGCAGGACGATTCGCTGAGGGAAACCATGCCCGCCAGATTCGGCGTCGCGATACGGTGCTCCGCCTCCTTGGAACCGACGCGTTCGCCCAGGGAAGGGAAACAAATTGCCCCTGATATCTTGCCACCCCGAATGCAATAATCGCCTTATCGCCATCTTGATTTTTTACCTCAAACATGTTACTGTAAGACTTGAAATTTATGTGACAAAATTCATTTGCCGTTCATCATTGATGATACCACCGTAATAAGTCAGCGAGGTATTCAGGATGAAAAGCCGGTCATGCCGGCAGTAGACCAATCAGGACGATCGTGCGGTTATGCCCCAATAACTGGTGTGATTTGACAACACTTCAGCTTCCCTGAGTCCAATGACCAGGGGCATTGCCAGCCCGAGGTTGCCGTCCCGACATATTACGGATCCGACATCTATGAGAGGGGGGAGCGCGATACCTGGAGTCTTGCTGAAGAAAGCCAAGCTTCTGGAGATGATAGAAAAAGAGTTTCACAACGAGTACATGATTGTGGAGGAGGTAGATGAGGACTCTTTGACGTTCCCACCATTCTCAGGCGTTGTTCCCGACCTGGACGATGAGAAATTCGATATTGCCGGTAGCCTTAAGGCTGAATATGCCCGCGTATCTCTTGCAGATTCGATATTGGTCGCGCACGCCATGCTTTCCCTGGTATCGTGGTCACATAGGATCACCACGAGTTTGACAGGGTGCAAGAACCGAAAAAGGCCACGATTGCAAGTTTTTCATTTTCAGAGGCAGATCCGTTACCAGGAAACCCGGCAAGTGAGCTGAGCTCTGGCTATCCGTTTGACGAATCCTTCCGGCGATACTTATTCGCTCCTAACCTATTGATCACTGAACCTTAACGTGCCATCGCGGCTATCTTTGGTTGCTTTCGCCCACAGTCTTCGGCCTCATGGGTTCTGGAACAACACTGACTGTCCCTTTATCGGAAGGTTACTGCCTAACCCGTCTGTTTTGTCCCTGCCGCCCAATCCGGAACCTCGTCATGAATCCTTTTCCGGCATATTGAGGTGGCATTATGGCTACCGAATCAGGAACCGATAGCCGAACCCAAAATTCGACGGAACCGCAGACGCCTGGAATATCAACATCACCAACGGAAAACACCATGTCTATATCGGATCTTCTTAGCGAAATCGACTGCAAACGCGAGTCGTTAAGGAAATACGGCAATCAGCTTGCAGACGCGCAACGGTATCACGATGCCTATTCCCGCCTCTACAACACTTTCACCTCAAACGCCATCGAAGGAAACACATTCTCTTTACGGGATACGAAAATGTGGCTGGAGGACGGGATAACGGTAAATGGGAAGACACGGAACGAGCTTTACGAAGTCGATGGCCATGCGAAAGCCTTCGATTACATGCTCGCGACCGCCCGCGAGATGTCCATAGATGACATCTCGAGGGACCTGCTCGTCATTATCCAAGACTTACATCGCGAATTCTACCGGATGATAGACTTCAGATTCGCCGGCGTCTACCGCGACCAGCAAGTGAGGATCGTCAACGCGAGTCTCCTGCCGCCTCCACCTCACAAACTTCTCATGATGATGGACTCCTTCCGCTCGACTTTCGCGGAACTCAAAGACAGCCTTCATCCGGTCATTCTTGCGGCCTACGCTCACCTGAGATTGGTCAGAATTCACCCCTTCATCGACGGGAACGGCCGTACCTCCCGTTTGCTGATGAATCTGATCCTCGTCAACAGAGGCTACCAGATCATCAACATCGAACCTGGTGACAGGTCAACGTATTTCAATGCCCTGGACCTGGCTCATCTGCAGGAAACCACGGACGATAACTACATTTCCGACAACCGGTTCTTAAGTTTCATCGCAAGACTCGAGTTGGAAGAGCTTAAACGAACAATAGAGCTTTTTGAGGACGTTTCCCAAAGTCCAGAAACACCAATCCCTGAAAAGCAACCTTGATTCCACCGTAAAAAACATCATCCTATACAGAGAAACGGAACGCTATGCGGCCATCGCATCCGCACCTTCGCGCTTAAGCCTTAAACCACTCCCATCTTCGCACCCTATACCCAGACACTCTACCCTCAAATGACTCCCGGACGTGAGGTGGGGATTTACATTGGAATCAACCTTCAGTCGCTAAGCCATTGAAATGTATCTGCGGCAGACGCGAGCCGCCGCCGTTTCGGTTCATTCCGTCTGGAAGTGGGTCTTCGCCTGCCGTTCTGACGGACACAATCCGTTTCCGTTCAAGCCAATGAAATCGGAACTCTTCTCCCCCTGTGACTGCACACCCTGACTTTTCCCGTGACATCAGTAAGGTTCGATACGCAGGCGAGTTTCAGATCGCCCCTCCCATGCCGTAAAATTTGAATCTCAATTTCAAGATTGTATTTCGTCTTTATCGCCCCAGTTTGGCAATTCTCCGCGATCTTGCTACTGCCCCAAGGCCCCTTCCCCCTATGAACGCCGTTGTCCGGGAAACGCCGATGCCCTCGCCTGAAGGCGGCATCACGGCTTCGGAAACCGGACTTATCGATGTTGGCGCCGGTTCCGGCCTCGACACCATGCACTTTCCGAAGTTTTCGTTGAACGGCGTGGGGCCAATCCTCAATCCAAGCCCGGCGGGAGAACCTACACCCCACTCTTCTCAGGTCTGAGCCCCATGTCAGCCGTCCGGCAAGGCGCCTCCGATGCCACTCGCCCTTGAGCGTCCGACTGCCCGTCGGGTCTTCCCGATCACGCCCGACAGCCAGCATACGCGGTACATGGCTTAACCGACATGGGGGGGAAGGGCGGATCGGATCCTCAGATCTCGGCGGAAAATCTTTCGCGCCTCGCCCCGATGATGTCAGGGGCCCCACTCCCCGACGAAGATTTTACGCATGATTCTCCGAAGGATCCTGATTTCACCTCCGTTAGGTAGCCGCGGCCTGCTATCCCGGCCTTTACTCGAAACCGAACTCACTCCGATCTTCGAATACCTTCATCGCCAGACAGCCGATAGCCGACGGTCAGGGGCTCGAGACCTAACGACTCCAAACGCACCGGTTCAGACCATGTGGAAATGCCTTTATCCACAAAGAGCTCATCGGGGTCCCCGTCCCGGATCCCGCTGCCGATCAACATGTCCCAGAAGCCAACAACTCCGACACGTTGCCATCCTGTAACCGGACGCTGACGACGCGGCTGTTCCCATCGACCGCTACAGCGAGAGTCAAGGGCCATCCCGTATTCGCCTTGGGCAAGTTGCGGCCTCTTCCGAAATCGTTGGTGCGATCGGCGCGGGCCTCCTGGCGGACGGCGGTGAGGTCGTAATGATGTGACCGCCGTTGATCCCAGGCACAAGCCTTGTACCGGGCGGTATGCCAATGACGTCACCGCGCACTGTCATCGACGACCTCACCGCGCTATCAGGGCTCATCGGCCGCATCACTGAGCGTCGCCCAGGCGATGCCGGGGATGCACGAACCCATGTGTCGCCCAGTTGCGGTTGACACCCTGAGCAGCTAAAGAATCTCCTGCCCGCCGACAGTCCCGTCCCCCCGATCGCACGGGCCGCCGAGATCGCATGCCCACCTCTCCTGAACCCTTTCCCCCTCGGGATCACCGTCAGGCAAGACTCCAACGCGATCTGAGAAGCTCCCAGACCGTGCAGGCCGTACCTGCGGGAGGGCACGCATGCGCCGACCATGGCCTGGATGTCGGGTCCTCTCTCTGTCGCTTTCCTGATGGGCCGACCGAACTTCCATGCCGCCGGATCGTCGACGTGGTTTCCCCTCCGGTTGACCTCGACTCCCATGGCCTTGCGCGAGTAAGGGGAACGTTATCGGCGAGTGTGGCCGGTAACCGCCGTTACCGCCCCGCCGCACAGGCGGATCGTCACCATGAATCCTCCCTCGGCGTGTTACGGCGCCGACATGCCGACGGCCACATCGCCCAGACTGCCGGACTTCGGATTCTATATGCGCCGATACATCAAATATCGGATCCACCCCGGTTTGCGTTCTTATGCCCGGTATGATAGGCTGATCTTAGG
>JAISFS010000251.1 GCA_031263485.1 Deltaproteobacteria bacterium
GCCCAGGGAACAGCCGGACCAGACGTCGACGGTGGACAGCTTGCTTTTGGGATCGATGATCCTCGCGGCAAGAAGCCCCAGAACTATGTCCCTTGAGGGGCAGGGCTTGGGGCAGACAATTTCCTTCATGCCAAGAAGATCCATAGCCTTCAGGATAGCGGAGACATGACCTGCGGGGACCGATTTGATTATCTCCAACGGCCCGTTGAACAGTCCTGAGCTCAAAGGGCTTCGTTCGTTAAGTCTGCGCCTGTGAATATCCAACAATGCCCGTCTCTCTTCCGGGGTATAGGCGGTGACGTTCTGTATGGCCCTTTTTTTCACTTTGCCGTCCTCACGGTAGGACTCCCGGATCCACCAGGAGCTAGTGCCATTTCTATTTTTAATTTCATCGAGGCTCATGCCGATTTTCCCTCACCCAAAATTAGCGGATATAGTGAATGACTACATAACAATCTCATTATCACTCTATCAGACATAAATGGTATAGTCAACGCTATAAGCCAAAATTAGAATGATGTCTACATTATATTCCCTTTTTCCAATAACTTATGGATTGATATATGTTCACCGTGGAAGTCATGATGAAACGCCCCTCAGGCCTCTCGCGAGCCGACCCAAGAAAGGGCCACATGAAGGCCCGCAGACCGCCCAGGCACCCCCCTCAGTCACTACCTGGCCCTTGCATTCTACTGCAGGATGTATTACAGTACGCGTGTTTGGCAGGGCAACGGCTTCTGTCTTGCGGGCGGTTAACTCAGCGGCTAGAGTGCCATCCTCACACGGTGGAAGTCGGAGGTTCGAATCCTCTACCGCCCACCATTCACAGCCTGGTATGCCGAAGTGGTGGAATTGGTAGACACGCCATCTTGAGGGGGTGGTGAGGAAACTCGTGCCGGTTCAAGTCCGGCCTTCGGCACCATCCATAAGCCAGTCTTACAGCTGGCGCGCCGGAGTCGGCAAGGACCTTGACCGGGCCTTGACCGGCTCTTCGCGTTTAAGGGGCCCGCTCACACCCGCCCTGGCAGTCCAGGTCACCTCTACGGGAGGACCGGCTCCCTATATCCATCTTATGCCGCCCTCCCATCATGCCGTCCTCCCTGAACCTCCCGTCAACGAAAGCTTCCTGCCACACCGGAAATGCCACCGCCTCCTTGCCTGGCCGCGTAGCCCCCATGTCGGCACTCCGCGAGGCAACGCGGCCCCCGGAAAGTTCGACAATGGCAAAACCTACCGGCGGTTACGATACGTTCCTGCTCCGAGCCGGACCTTTTGCGGCTTTCATCCTTCTCGCGGCATTGGTCCTACTCTTCCGCCGAGGATTCGACTTTTCCGACGAAGGGAGCTACCTGCTCGCCATGGCCAGGCCGCAGGAATACCCGACTTTCCACCTGCTGGCAAACTTCCTGTACCATCCTCTGTATTGGTGCCTGGGCCAGGACGTGACCCTGTTGCGAACCCTCTGGCTAGCTATCTCCTTCTCAGCGGCTCTGGCCCTCACCCGCTCCTTCCTGAAATCAGCCTGGTCCCTTCAAGGAAGCCCGCCACCGTCCCGTGCCCTCCGATACCTCTCCGTTTCTTTCGCTTCATGGTCCGCCGCCTTCCTCACTATCTGGCTCCCGACCCCGAATTACAACAGCCTGAATTTCGCCGCCATATGCCTTTTCGCCGCCGGGCTTCTGGAACTCGTTGCATGGCCTGAGCCGTCGCGTACGAAACCAAGCGCGGACACCGCCGGAGCCTACCCGTTCCGCCAGGAGGGCAACGGCAGTATAACCGCTGCATCGCAGCCCGGGTTGCGCCCGCTTCTCCTTTTGGCGTTAGGGGTGTGGCTCTCTTTCCTGGGTCGCCCCTTCACGGCTCCCGCACTGATACTCGTGGCCGCGCTCGCCGTTACCCGCGCCGGGCGGGCGCGGCAACTCGTCCTGCCGGCGACGCTATCTTTCTTCCTTCTGATCGCGACGGCCCTTTACGCGGACGGCTCGCTCCTGACCTTTATTGATAGGTTCCTGGAGGCATCCCGTGACGCGACGATCCTCGGAAGCCACCATCCGATGAAACTCGTGACCGCTGCCCCGGAATTTACCTGGGCGTTCCTCAAGGGCCCCTTCACTCCGCTCTTCCTGTCCCTATGGCTCTGCGGCTTCGCCATGGCGCCCGTCCGCGGCGAGGACTCGACGCGGAGTCTCCTGTCCATGCTCTTGCCGCCGACCGCGCTGATCGCCTTAATCTTCACTCCGTTCCTCCTGACGCTTTTGGGCTGGCCAAAGGCTATCTCAGGCCACCATCTCTGGGCCCCGCCCTGCGGCGCCTTCGTCAGGGAGCTTTTGACTCATCGGAAGGAATGGCATCCCGTCGGCCGGACGGGCCTCGCCGCCGCCGTTCTCCTCGTCCTGCCCCCGGCCTACTCGCTGGGAAGCAACAACCCATTGATCATCGCCACCTCCACTGCGGCCTTTTTCCCGGCCCTGGGCTTCACCTTACTGGCTGCCCGTCTCGCCCCGATTGCCCTCCTGCCGAAACTCCTCGCGCGACTGGCCTGGGCGGGGATCTTCGTGGCGGGGGGTATAGTCTACTGCTCCGCAGGCCAGACCTATCGTCAGGACATGCCGCTGTGGCTCCAGATCTCTCCCGTCAGGATACCGACAGAGGGCGGCGTCCTGCTCCTCTCACCGGAGGCGGCCGGTTTCGTCGCCGCCCTCCAAACCGGCGCCGAGGCGGCGGGATTCAGGGAAGGAACCCCAATACTGGACCTCTCCGGCCGCATCCCGGGTGCCGCCTACGCCCTGGGAGGGTTCACGCCCGGAACCCTGTGGAACCCCGCCGGCTACCCCGGCACCCAGTCCATGTTCGCCCGGGCTCTCGACAGGATGAGTTGCGGAGAGATCGCCTCGGCTTGGCTTATCGCGGACATGGCCCCCCTGCTCCACCCGCTGGATCACAGATTACTCATGGCACAGGGTGCAAGAGTCCCGGATGACTACCTGATCGTCGCGCGGGCCTGGTTCCCGACCTCACAAGGCCCGAACATCCTCCTCATGCGGGAACACCGTCTCCTTAAACCCGAAAGACCGTTCGAGGTGGCGGAAGAAACCTGCCATAGCGCAAGGGCGGCGAGGGCCGCAGGCACTTTCAGCGACTGGACTCCGGGAGCGAGCGAAGCATACGGGATCACGTCGGCTCCTGAAGAAGAGACATCGCCCGAATAGAAGTCCGGACCCTAAAGACGGCTGGACTGAAGGCCTCGACGAAGTCAGATTGCCGTCCGAGTCCGCGACTAACGGACTCATGTAGAGCCGCTCAAGGACCGATGCGGATTCAGACACCTTTCTGCCAAGCGTCCGTTTCAGCCACTCCGGGGTGCGTGTCCGTTCTGCGATGCAGCCTGACGACCCCCGCTGCCCTCCGGCAACGACCCTGCCATGCCAATAGAATCGTCCATCCCAGGAGAAGGGCGAGCGCGACAATGCTGATCCAGTTGGCCCACCTGTAGCCCGCGAAACGGGCCCTGGCCTCCAGGTTCCCTTTTTCAAGGGCTCCGGTGGTTCTCAGGCCGTGGAAAGCGACCATCGTTTCTTCAAAATCTGTGAAGTCGTCCCGCATTTGCCACCAGGTGCCCAAGCTCGCGTCAATCGGCTTAACCGTCCATGGATATCTCTATGTCCTGAAGGCCAGGAAAATACTGCATACTCAGTAGCACCCCGCCCGGCGGACCGCCCGAGCCCGGGTAATACTCCCCGAGATCGGCCCGGAAGACCCCATCGCCGGGCATCCCGACTCAACCTTGATTCCATTGCAAAAATCCTCCCCCTCGACAGGGAAGCTGAACGCTATACGGCCATCGCATTGGCACCACTGCGCAAAGCCTTATATCACCGCCAATCTGAGCACCCTTTACCTAGAATAATGCCCGAAAACGACTGTAAGAAGGTGAGGATTTATTTTTTGCAATGGAATCAACATTAGGAACCGCGCCCTTGATCCGCCAATTCGCCGGAATCTACCGGAGGGGGCGAGTGAAAGTAAGCGCTCCCGCCATACACGAGCCTGGGATGACTACGTACCAGGTAGGCATCTAGGTTCATCACATACTGATTCATGACAGTCTCGGGATAAAGGTTTGGAACTACAAACGTGATAGAGAGCGTTACCGCTGCCAGAGCCGCAACGGGTCTGGCTATCGGCGTGAATCCCTGAGTCATCCCGAAGATGGCCATGAGTGTCACCGCGCCGGCGAATGCGCCGGAGAGGGTCAGAAGGCTCTGGAAACTATACGATAACTGGGCAATATCCCCATACTTCAGCGGCGGATACAGGACAATCGAAGGCCGCGCCACCGTCACGAGTATCAGTCCCGCAGTCACGGAGAAGGGGAAAGCCCAGGACGCGCCCTTTCGGGCAAGAAAATAATCAAAAGCGGCGTATGAGACCAGAATCACGAATCCAGTCTGGAATCCGAAAATGGTGCCGAGGTTAGACTTGTTGTCCCATGAGGTATCGGTAACGCTTAAAAGACTCTGCAGAAGAATCATGTGCCCGCTGACAGCCGGGGAAGCGCAAGCAAGCATCTGTCGTTTCATGATCTGGTCCCCGTAAAATATGACAGGGCTCGGACAGTACATGCCTATGAGCGTCGCGTACAGGCATATCGTAGCCGCGGCAACAGCCTTTCTCATGAAACGCCCGAGCCCGAGTCACGGCAAGGATGGCTTTACCGTTCCGCTACTGGTTGCATAGCTGAGGACCAGAAGCGATACCGTGGAAATGAGAATGAAGACGGCATAGAAAAACAGGAAAAAAAAGCCGGTAATCGGTAATAAGGTATGTCAGGAGCTACGCCGCAGTGGACAGAGTTGCAAGGGGCCAGAACCTGAAACTTCTTGACGACATCACCCGAAGGATGATTCCACCCTGAAAACCCCCCCTCTCTCTCCTCCTGGCAGTCATTTGAGGGCAGAGTGACGGTTAATGGGTGCGCCAGATGGGCGGTGGTTTGAGGTTAAAGCGTAAGGGTGCCAGTGCGATGGCCACATAGCGTTCTGCTTCTCTGTCGAGGGGGAGGGTTTTTGCAGTGGAATCAAGGTTATAGTAAAGCACCATCGGAAGGAGGCAAAACGCAACGTATTCGGGGAAGACCCCACTGAGCGCTCCGTCCGCGGAAAGGTTCGGGGCAGTCATGAAAAGGAGTGCGGCCACCGTGGCGAAGTGGCACGACAACGACAGGTATTTTATTAATCTTAAGGCGAAAACAAACGACAGCGCCGGGATAGAGACCGTACAGAGCGAGAATCCCGTCAATATGTCACCCGGAAGCAGAGATGCTGCTGCGGAGTAAATGTGGGATAAGGTAGAGTCAAACTGGTGGTATGGCTACCCGAGACCATCGGAGATGAAAAGCGACACCCTCGGAGGAAAACCTCCTTCAATGAGGGTATCGACCATACTTGCAGTAAGCACCGGATTGTTCACCTGATCGGAGGACAAGGCGTCCCTACGGCCGCGGCATGTCACATCAAATCCCCATAAGGTTATCGCTACCAGTATCGCTGCCATTCAGAGCTTGAAGGCGGCCGGATCCGTATACTGACGCAAAACGCGTATCGGCAACCCCGGAATGCTTCCCCATTGCCGCCTTCTTTCAAGGAGAACTGGGGTGGAACCCGACCTACAGAGCCCATCACGGCAAGACCGCGGCCGCGCCGGAACCGGACGCCACCCTGCTCCGCCATACAGCAGGCGAGGCCTCTCCCCTATGCTCTCGGAACCTCTAATGGATCTATCGCTCGCTTCGAGGAACATCGGGACGTAAATGGGTAACCATTCAGGTGTATTTGTAAATTTTTTAAAATTTATGTCGTTTACAGGTAACCATTCAGGTGTATTTGTAAATTTTTTAAAATTTATGTCGTTTACAGTACACATCATTTAAAGGCATCCTTCATCAGCGGCCTTACTAGGATATCACTTTAATCAGCATCTAAAATTAATCCAAAAGTCACTCTCATCTCCCCCTTAGTGCCTTATCTCTACCGAGGGAATAACCCCCCCTCCATTAAGGAGGGGTAGACCTCCGCCTCCTCTGAAAGAGGCCCCCAGGAGGGGGGGGGCCCCCAGGAGGGGGGGGCCCCCAGGAGGAGGGGGGGGCCCCCAGGAGGGGGGGGCCCAGGAGGGGGGATGAGGCCTATGCAGTGGAATCAAACAGGCCCCAAGGCAACCTCCCTCCCCAATGGCGTGGATGGGGCGTCTCAGGAACAATCAACTTATATGAAGGAGTTAGAGCATAACCCAGGGCTTAATGAACCTCATACAATGGTGGAAGTGACTCTATCAGGCCAAAACAGATGATCTTAAAGGAAAAGGTTGCATTTTATAGAGCTTTTATATAAAGTAGTGGTCAATCAGATTCCATCGCGCTCGGATGGCGACTCAGTGGTTATCACCAACGGATTACCTGCACGGGCTTGGATATGTCAAAAAATCGCCGACCCAGAATCACAGCCAAGCAGGTGACCGAGTTGACCGGTTGTCTTACGCGTATCTTAGCCCTGGTCACTGTGGTCCTGAACGTATTGGCGAAACTGCCGGCCATCCGGAAGCGCCTGGAGCCGGTTCTGGCGGAAGTGGCTTCGGCACAGGAGATTATCGGCCAGTTGGCCGTAGTCAAGGGTTCCGTCAACGGCCACGTTCCCCCCAGCATGGATCTCGCAAAGCCCAATCAGAAGAAGAACACGGGCAACCGGAAGCGGAAGCGGAAGCGCGGAGGCGTCAAGAACCACAAGGGTACTACTCACAAGCAGGAGCCTAATCCGAACGAATCCATTCCAGTCGAATTCAAGGATGGGAAAGACCGGGATGCGGATCCCGAGTATCAGAAACTCCCGCCCGAGATTAGACAGGTTAAGGATTTCCGGATCGTGCCATATCTCACAAATTACGTGGCTTCCCGTTACCTGCACGTTCCAACGGGAAGGTGGTGACCGCGAAATTCCCGCCCGGGGTTAACGCGCCATTCCAGTTCGGACCAAACGTTCAGGCCAAGGTGTTGTTCGATCGGATTGCTCAGGGTCTGCCGTACGAGAAGATAGTGGATGGCATGGATTTCTTCTGTAACTTTCGAATGAGCAAGAGCACCGCGGTGAACATTGTCGCAAGGGGGATCAAGTCCCCCGTCCTGACTCAACACAAAGAGGCTGCCGTCAAGTTCATGGCGCAATCCTACGTGGCGCATTTCGATGAGACCCGGTCGAGCGTTAACGGAGAACCGTGGTGGGTTCATTACGCTGGCAACGACCGGTGCTCCCTGATGCATGTCTCCGTGACACGGGGGATTTCAGCCACGGTAGCAGCCAATGTCATGCCTCATTTTCATGGGGTAGCCGTTCATGACAGGTTTCCGCAGTATCAGAACGAGATCTTCGAATGCGATCATGCTTTCTGTTGTGCTCACCTCGTAAGGGATCTGCTCGCATTAGAGCAAACCGGCAGCAAGTATGCCCCGAAGATGCGGGATCATCTTTTGAAACTGAGACTTATGGCGAAGGAGAACGGAGGCAAGATTCCCGAAGAGAAGGAGGCCTGGGCAATTGGCCGGTACAGAAGGCTCGTCAATCAGGGCTACGCCGAGACCGGTGGCCGGAATCAGCCCACAACTCCTCGCAAGAAAGGGAGGCCCAGGAGATCGCCAGAGAGGAACATGGTCCTGTGTCTGGACAAACACCAGGACTGCATTCTGAGATTTGCATTCGATGAGCTTGTGCCATTCACGAACAATTTAGCCGAACGGGCCCTGAGGCCTCTCAAGAACCATCTGAAAATCTCTGGCACCTTCATTAATGAGAAGTCTGCGCAGAACTTCGTTGACCTGATGATGTATATTGATTCAAGCCGTAAGAACGGGATACGGGCTCGCGCTGCCGTTAAAGCACTCCTCGCTGGCAAGACGCCCGGATTCATCCGCAAGTGGTTGGAGTTGTCTCCGGTGACGATGTCCAAGAAGGCAGCCTAGAAATGTCACCTCTGACTAACAAAGAGAGTTGGTTTAGTATGTCATGCTCAAATAATTTTTTGTGATGCAAAGATACTTAGCCTATAAAAAACAATCATAAAATTTGATCAATAGATTCTGCATAATATATTCAGATCAGAAAACCTCAAAGATAATCAAAATCATGAATTACATTAATCAAGCAAAATTTATAGATTGAAATCAAAATATCCAAAGCTAAAAGTTGTATTTGAATAATTGTTTTTTATCCATATATATTAAGCAATATCAGCCTCATGAAACCAATTGACTATAGCTCATACGGCTACATAAATTTATCTGAAACAGAATATAGACCTGAATGGTTACGTAAATGGTGAAAATTGTGTCCAGAAAATGAAAAGGACCGATTGCAACTCATAAGTTCACAGGAACCGAAACCGCGATGGAAAAATTACGTCCGACCCGAGAAAAAACTTCAGGCGTATCGGGCATGGACCCGCGACTCGAAGGGCAAGACAAAGTCGTCCTGAAACGTACGTCGCACCCAGGTCTCGAGTCAAAGAACAACGCAACGAACCAAAAGCAGACCGGTCAGCGCGAAAGGACGAATTCATTCTGCCGCCCCCCCAAAACTATCCCGATCCATCTGATATTGGAGGTAAACACTTCGGCATGCCATCCGGAAAATCTGGAACTGCGAGAGGTTGGAAAACCCCCGGACGGGGTAATTTCAATGTTCATGGCGAGTGAACGCGAAGGCATCGTCGCTGCTTCCGGAAGTTGAATATAATATTCAAAGATTCACAGTTAACCCTAGCTATCTGCGAGATGACTTGATATCAGAAATTTATGACACTTAGGGAAACGAATCAGAATCCGCAATCTGACCCCATGATATGCCGTTCCATGCTTGACTCCCCACGGGTATTCGGCTCAGCCACAAGCTCGAAGCTGGTTTAACGAAATAGCTTAGTTGTTTTAACTGTTATTTCTTGGCTGTTCATGAGAATTTCCCACAGTGAGGTCGATATTTATCCCATATCTTGACAGATAACCCACCCGCGCAGTAAGCTGGTTCAGAATGCCAGAACCCTACTCACCGCCGCAGGTTCCCCTCCTGGCTATTCCTATCGCGCACATGTTAAATACATCATGTTCAGGCAAGTTTTTCTTTCGGTCTGGAGATGATTTCAAAAGTCAACAAAGCCGACAGCGACTGTCCAGGAAGCTGATCGACCTTCAAGTCCATCGTCTGCTCCGCAATCATCTACGTATCTCGGCACCGGCGGTATCGCGAAATAATTACCATCGCTCTTGGCAAGGATCTCGCACCAATGCCACCGTCAAAGATCTCGCATGTCGCGTTCGATGAACGCGCCGCGCGGAAAGTTCCCGGCTTGTTTCGATCGCCGCCGATGGCGGCGGCGGCAGACAAGCATCACGCTACGCTCCGGGTTCCTGTGGCAAACGGCCCACGTCCGTGCCGGAAGACGCAGCCACGGTGCCCCTAACCTTTTTGCAACGGGTGCGCCATGCAGAAAACATAAACCCCCCCAGGAGAAAGGCGAACGCTGACAAGCTGATCCAGTTTGCCCACTTGTACCCTATGAAACGCACCCTTGCCTCCAGTATCCCCTTTTCCGGAGCTCCGGATATCTTGAGGCCGTGGAAGCCGCCGATCTCGTTATAGAAAGCCCCCCTCACGGAGTCCCGTCTCTGCCACCAGGTGTCCAAGAACGCGCCCACAGGCTTGCCATCCACCCGGATCTCTATGTCCTGAAGACCGGGATAATACAGTACATCCAGGAGCACCTCTCCCGGCTGACCTCCAGACATGCTGTAATATTCATTGAGATCGGCACGGAAAGTCCAGTCGCCGGGCTTCCCGCGCCACCTCACGGACACACTTTCAGGAGCAACCCAGTCATCGGAACCGTCAGGGGGAGGCACGCGCAGATAAGCGTTCTCGCCGTCGAAGAGCCTGGAGTTGTCGTAGAGAATAGACGAGTTGAGATTCAAGCCCAATCGGCCCTGCTGGACGGGCTTTGGATAGACGTAAGGTACACCAAGGGCTACCGAAATCGCGATTATGGCCATCGCCGCGGCGGTCCTGGTAGCCGGGGTGAAGCCCGGGCTTGCCCTGAAGACGGCCCTCAACGCAAGTGCCCCGGAGCATGCGGCCGAAAGCGTGAACAGGCTCAGGAACCTGTAGGAGAACTGGGCGATGTCCACGTACTTTAAAGGCGGATAGAGGAATACCGCAGGCCTCGCCACAGTAACGAGCACCAACCCCGCGGTCAAGGCGAACGGAAATGCCCAGGACGTACGCCATCGAGCCAGGAGGTAGACGAAGGCACCGAAGGACGCGAGAAGCGCGAACCCCGTCTGGAACCTGGCATGTATCATGAAGCTCGATTCGTAGTCCCAGGAGGTGTCGGTGAGGCTGAATAGGCTCAGGATCGGCGTCATGTACCCGCTGGCGGCAGAAGACACTCCGGCGAGCTCCTGCCGTTTCATGATTAGGTCACCGTAAAATATCGCCGGTCCCAGACAGTACAAACCTAACAAAGTCGCGAACAGGCATATCGTGGCCGCAGCAAACGACTTTCTCAGGAATGGCCGGATCCGCGACGGCGCCCCCACTCCTACCCCGCCGCGGCTGACGTAGCGGCGAGCCAGGAGCGACAGTCCGGACAGGATGAAAAAGACGGCGTAAAAGAACAGGAAGAAAAAACCCGTGATGAGGTGGGCGAGCAACAGCGCGGCGGTGGACAGAGCCGCAAGAGCCCAGAATTTGAAGCTGTTGAGCGGGAGCGCCCTGAGGTTGTAGTATAGCGCCATCGGCAAGAGGCAGAAAGCCACATATTCGGCAAAAGCCCCCCTGAGTACCCTGTCAGTGGAAAGGTACGGCGCCGTCACGAAGAGGAAGGCGGCCACGGCTGCGCAATGGCTCGACAGGGTGAGATACCTGCCCAGCTTGAACGCATAAACAAAAGCCAGGGCCAGAATGAAGACGGTGCATAACGAGAATCCAGTCATCACGTCCCCAACGAGCAAGGAAACGGCAGCGGAATACATGTGGCTGAGGGGCGAGTAGAACTGGTGGTATGGATTCCCGAGGCCATCGGAAAGAATTGGCGACACCCTCGGAGGGAACGTCCCCTCCAGGAAGGTTTCGGCCATGCTGGCCGTAAGGACCAGATGGCCCATCTGGTCGTGTGCCAGGACGTCCCTGTGACCCCGGAAGTTCACCTCCGCCCCACACAGTGTCACAGCAACCAGGATCGCCAAAGCCCAGAGCTTGAGCGCCCCGGCTTTTAATCCGAAAACCGCCCGCGATCCGGAGGATAAGTGAAGATCATGCATCGTTGCACCATTTCGTAGCGGACGCGACCGAGAGGCGGGCCGAAGACGTCCCTGCGATCAACGTGGTTAGACCGTCCGCATTGGACACGGAAAGCGTCCCGGACATAGGGATTTGACATGGACATCATCAACTCAGTCCAGACATTGGCGGCAGGCACATGGCCGGGCCGTCAGGACACGTCGGAGACCAAGACGCTCATCTTCGAACGGTTCGCCCGGACAAGCGCGAGCAGGGCGGATATCGGTGTCAGCCTTTCCGGTGCTGGCAGGCTAGCCGAATTTCTTCCCGAAGAATCACGGAAGCCGGGCGATTATCGCCGCCTTAACAGGCGCATCGTCCAGGACGTTAGGAGGAAACCGGGACAGTGGTTTGCTTTTGGTTGCTGGAAAGGGTAGCCACGGGAGAGGCGAGGATTTGCGGCTTCGCCGGGTTAGTGCCCGAGCCGAGTCAGGAAACTGCTCCCACCGAATGCTCATGGGATAAGAATGATATGCCGATCTCTTGCAAGTTTCAACCCTAACCCCATTGCCCCTCGCTCCACCTGACCCCGCTCCCGTTCCCCGCCATTCCGCCCCGCCCTGCTTTCGCGGGCTTCGGCGAGCTCCGAACGGATCATTCAGGAACCCGGGCCAAAGTATCGGTGCCGCCCCCGGTTCCTAGGAACCTGTTGCATAACCGGTGATGTTATGATGAAGGGCGCGATAGCAAATATGGCCGTCAAGAGGCAGCGCTCCCACAACCGATTGATTCATGGCAATGTTGTCGCGATGTATTCGACAGGTTCATAGGGGGGAATCGCGCCTCTCAAGCTGTACGTACGAATCTAACGGTCTATAATCCCGGCGAAAACTCCGGAGGTACAGACTCCCCGGATGACCGCGACAAAATCGCCTGGCCGGGTACACTGCTTACCATATCAGCCCGCCTGCGTTTGACTCCGAAAAGGTCAATCAATTCCTCAAAGCTAGGAACACATGGTTTCAGCGGCGACCCGTTCCTATCGTAAAGTACGGTATGGTGTTCAGCGCTCTTCCCGGTCGCCCTGTCCTCGGCTCCGCCGGGACGATGAATCGGGCCATACTGAGATTCATGCACCGGTTCCGTTCTTAACGACCAAGAATTATCCCTTGCCTTCGGCGTTCCCACAATCCACGACACGTGTGCAATTATCACCGGTAATGGTAAGCCGGGCCGACAAAGTCATGCCAGGGCTGCCAACAGAACGGTCCCTCCGATACCATTGACTGCAAAGCGCACGCACTAGAATGCGTAAATCGCTTCCAAAAACGGTGCCTCGCTTGGCGGAACGCCGATGGCTCCCTCAGCCGAAAGACGGCGACCGTTACGACGTTCACGTTCATGACTAAAGGGAGCCTGACAACCGGCCTGAGTCTCAACCCGTAAAACTGAGCATAGACCAGCATTAAGGCGTTCAACGGCAGGCAACCATCGCCTGTCACCGTTCCCTCGGAACGCCATGTCTGACCGAGCAATACCTCACGAAATGGGAAGCCTGGCACCGAGTCCCGTTAAACCTCCTTGAGTGCAAGTGCTACCTTCGTGAACGCGAAGACCTGGCGACGCGACACCATGGCAGACCGGCCAGCCGTCTGCTCTTGTTTCCCGGCACATGCTTCCCCGCAACCGCCTTTCCGGATCAGGCGCCTCTCAGAGCAGTACTGCCATCCGGCTTTCTCTCGGCATCGCCTGATACCCGCGCCCCGGTCACCCGTCCGCGCATCCGGCGACGCAAGGCGGAGTTTACCGCTCCCCCCAGGAGGAACACGGAAAGGGCAAGACTTGTCCAGTTAGCCCACCTGAAGCCCGTGAAGCGTACCCTGGCCTCCAAAATGCCCTTAGCCGGCGCACCGGAAATCTTCAGTCCATGAAGAATGCCGGACATATCCTGGCCCCTGCCCCGCAAGGCGTCAGTCCTTTGCCAGTAGGTGTCTAGCCCCAAAGAAGCGGCCTCCCCGTTGATCTTGATCTCGATGTCCTGAAGACCCGGGTAATAGAGCACACCCAGAAGCACCTCACCCGAAGGTCCGCCAGATGCCCGGTAATAATCCGCGAGATCGGCGCTGAAGGTCCAGTCGCCGGCTTTCCCGGCCCAAGGGACGGCCACGCGGTCCGGCTCCACCCATTCGTACGCTTCCTCGGCGGGCGGCATGCGCTGATAGGCGTCCTCTCCGTACCTGAGCCTGGGCAACTGATAGATATCCGCGGTATTCAGCCTCCGGGCGACATTGTTGTCGGTGTAGCGGGGATAGACGTATGGCGCCGCCAAAGCCAGAGAAAGAGCGGCGAGGGCGAGCACGGCAACCGATTCGGACCCTCGCGTGAGGCCATCGCTCGAGCGGAAGAAGGCCCTCAGGGCCAAGGCGCCCGCAACCATGCCCGCCAACGTGAAGACGGCCAGTAACCTGTATGAGAACTGGGCGATGTCCACGTACTTCAATGGCGGGTACAGGAACGCCTCAGGCCGAATCACCAGCAGCAGCGCCAGGCCCCCGGTCAAGGCGAAGGAGAGAGTCCACGCCCCTCCCCTTCTCGCGTGGAAGAAGACGAATGCGGCGAATGACGCGAGCAGGAGAAGCCCTGCCTGGAACCTCGGCAAGATGGTCAGATTCGAGCTGAAGGACCAGGAGGTGTCCGTCAAGCTGAAGACGCCCAGGACAGGCGTCATGAATGCGCTTGCCGCCATGGAGCCACCCGCGAGGTTCGATTTCATGATGATGTCATCATAAAAAATGACGGGGCCCAAGCAGTACATGTCCAGCAGGATCGCGCTCACGGCTACTGATGCGGCTGAAAGCCCCTTCCTGAGAAACGGCGCGGCCCGCGGTAGGATTTGAGTCCGGGACCGCGCCTCTTGCGTGACGTGCGTTCTCGGCTCCTGAAGGCCGGAAAAGCCAACCTTTTCTTGCCCCGCCGATGCCTTCGCCGCGTGGGAGAAACGGACCAGCCAGGCGGCTGCTGCGAAAAGGAGGAAAAAGGCGTAAAACAGCAGGAAATAGAAACCTGTAATGAGATGGGCGAGGAGCACCGCCGCCGTGGCCAGGACGGCCCGTGCCCACGACGAGAAATTCTTTGGCGGTAGCGCTCGCAGATTGTAGTAAAGTGCCGCCGGCAAAAGGCAGAAGGCAAAATACTCCGCGAAATTGCCTCGGAGAGCCCTGTCGGTGGAAAGGTAAGGCGCAGTAACAAACAGGAACGCGGCGAATACCGCGCAACGGTCCGACAGCGTGAGGTAACGTCCGAGCCTGAAAGAATACACGAATGCCACAGCCAGTATGAACACAGAACCGTACGTGAAGCCATTCACCAGATCGCCAAGGAGGATGGCCGTCATCGCCACGTAGCCGTGACTCAGGGGCGAGTAGAACTGGTGATAGGGATTCCCCAGACCATCCGAGAGAAGCGGGGAGACCCGAGGGGGGAAGCTCCCTTCCAGAAACGACTCGGCCATGCTGGCCGACAGGACGAGGTGATTCCTCAAGTCACCTGCCGGCACGTCCCGATTACCATCGAAGGTCACCTCGGCCCCGCACAGACTTAACGCGACAAGGATCGCGACAGCCCAGAGCTTGTAGGCCCCTGCCTTGAACCTGAACGCCGTCCAGGTCCCCGCTTCTCCGGCGTGGCCTTTCATCGTAGACCCCTATTCTCCGGAATAGACGCAAGAGCCCGGCTGTCTGAAAAGGGCATCGGCCCCGCAAATCGATACTGGCTATTGCCATGTTGCGGAAGGGCGGCGCAACAATACGCCGATGCAAGGGCTCCTCCGGCCGGATTCCAGGGAATCTTGTCGGAACGGTGGGACGCTCCGGAAAAGAGAGGCAATAATTTGCGTTCTGACTCCTGGGAACAAGGCTGCCGGCAGGGCGTCTCCTTTGCGTCCTTCCCGACCGCCCTGTCCGCAACCCAGGAAAAGCCGGAAGCATCCGCTCGGGAAAACGATTCGGGCAACCGGAGCCGCCGATAGGGTCTGCAGAGGTGGGCTACGAAAACATCCGAGCCCCCGCCGAAACAAGAAGGGAAAGTGCTCCAGGAAAGGTTCTCCGGAGGGCATGGGACGGGCAAAGTCTGGGGCATTCGGTCTCCTTTTGAAGGATTCAGGACCGATTCATGGAATGTCCGGAGGCACCGGGCCTGTGTGCCCGGAACCTCACAACGATCCGTCAATCTTTTGAACATAACAATCCAATGTCAACAACTTAAGAGGAGCGCGTCTGACAAGCGACTGATATCACTGATGAAAATATCTATTCAACAGTCGATTTCTGTCTTAAGTTGTTGACAATGCGTAACAATCTTTAGAACATAATATTTTTGGGATAATATAGCATTATGCCTGCCAGATTCTACCTCCTCCCGGTTCCTCCCCTCGATCCTGCCCGAAGCTACCCTTGGCCGAGCCAGACGTAGCCGGATCACCACGTCACGCACGAGGGGACATGAGACAGAAACGCCCTCGAACCCGTGCTCGAGGGCGTATCGCTCAGTCTCTGGCAGCCCCGAAGCCGCCAGAACCTAGCTCCAAAATTACTTTCGCGCTAAAACTGACGCCAGGACGACCGGGGGCCATTGCCACATCCACATCTATTTCGCCGCCGCCTGCCAGTAGCCACGGACATCGTCCTTCAGGCTGGCGGGCAGGGGCACGTACTGGAGCCTTACCGCCTCGGAATCGCCTTTCTGGAAGCACCACTCAAAGAAGTCGGTCACGTTTTTAAGGACCCGTTTGTCGGCGGTCTTCACAAGGATAAAGGTGGCCGCCGCTATAGGCCAGGCCGTGTCGCCCTCCGCCTCAACCAGCCAGATGAAATAGGCCTTGCTCCTGTCCCACCGGGCGCTGGCGGCCGCCGCGGTGAAGGCCTCGATGGAAGGCGAGACGGTCTTTCCTGCCTTGTTGACCAGCGCCGCCCAGGTTATCTTGTTCTCCGCGGCGTAGGCGTACTCCACATATCCGATGCTGTTCTTCACCCTTTTGACGCTTCCTGCCACTCCATCGTTGCCCTTGGCACCAACGCCAACAGGCCAATTGACCGACTTGCCTGCCCCTATGGCGTCCTTCCAGCCGCTTGATACCACCGAGAGGTAGTTTGTGAAGATGGCGGAAGTGCCGGAGCTATCGGAACGGTATACCACGTTTATGGCAACGTCCGGAAGCGTCTTGCCGGGATTCAGCGCGGCTATGGCCGGATCGTTCCACTTGGGGATCTTTCCCTGGAAGACGTCGGCCAGGACAGGCCCGGAGAGGACCAGCTCGTTGTTGGCGAATCCGTCCAGGTTGACCACGGCCACAACCCCGCCCAACACCGCCGGGAACTGGATGAGCCCGGTCTTGGCGAGCTCCTCCACGGTGAGAGGATCGTCCGAGGCCCCGAAGTCCACCGTGTCCTCGGTCACCTGCTTGATGCCTCCGCCGGAGCCTATGGACTGGTAGTTGACCCTGGAGCCCGTGTCCTTCTCGTAGGCGAAGGCCCATGCTGAGTAGATGGGGTAGGGGAAGGAGGCTCCGGCGCCGTTCAGGTCGTCGGCCTGCGCCGCGGCCGGCATCGCGACAAGGAGCGCCGCGATTAAGGCTAGATAGCGATACATTGGTTTCCCTCCTCCGCGCGAGGCGCACGTATTGGCCGCGATCGCGCGGAATTCAGTTCTCAGGGGGCACGCTTCACTCGCGTATGCGCGCGTGCCCTTACGCGTGCGTTTGGTATTCCCGCTAGAGCGGGCTGAGACATGCCGCAGGCGTCCTCCGCGTCCGGGGTTGCCCGCAAGCGATCGAAAAGCCAAAATCTTCGATTCGCGGAAACGCTCCTCGGCCCGGAGGAGCCGTCCATCGGCTGCGATGGCGCTTATCGCGCGATAATGGAAACCGGGGATGCTGCCTGAAATCACTTCGTCACAGGCTCATGCGCCTCCCGAACCGCAGGATGCCACAGGAACACCGGCCTAAGGCTCGCCAGAGAAGTCTGGCCCGCCCTCTCCTCCGCAATGTCAGTCAGCGCCGTTTTCGCCAGACTGGCGTCCTTCGTTTTCGCGGTTCACTTCGATTTCCTTGCCTCCTCCGGACGCGTCCTCGCAACGACCTGTCTGTCCCCCGACCCGCCCCGAAACTCTGCCGTCTGCCGCCGCCTCTCCTTGAGACTCACGCGGAAAGTGTTTCCCCCCCTCGCGTTATCGAGGACGACCGCCTCGCCGTCGTAAATCATGGCGATGTGCTTCACGATGGAAAGCCCAAGCCCCGAGCCCGACTTTTCGCGATTCCTGGACTTGGAGAGCGAATAGAACCGTTCGAAGATCCTTTCCCTCTCTGAAGCCGGTATGGCCGGGCCCCCGTCCTCCACCTCGATGGTGACCGTGCCGTTCGCGGCAGCGGCCCTGACGTTCACCGTATCGCCGTCCGAGTACTTGACGGCGTTGGCGATGAGGTTCGCGGCAACGCTTTCCAGATGCGGCCCGTAAACCGCGACCGTTTCGCCGTCCGTAGCGAGCACCACCTTCTTGCCGTTGGAGCCAGCGTTCTCCTTCGCCTCTGTCATGGCCGCTTCCAGGTCTGCCTCCGCCCCCGCCGCCTCGTCCACGGTCTCCAGTCGCTGGAGGTAATTCAGATCGTCCAGGATTGCCGAAAGCCTCAGGACATTGCGCCGTATGGTCTCCAGGAATCCCATGCGTGTCTCCTCAGGCATGCCGGGCTCCCTTATGGTCACCTCGGAGGCGGTGAGGATGACCGCGAGCGGGGTCTTAAGCTCGTGGGAGATGTTGCCAGCCAGATCCGACTTGTAGATGTCGTACTTCTCGCGGTCGGTAAGGTCGTGGAGGATAACCACCCTCCCCTCGCCCTCCCTGCCGTTTTGGGCCATGCCGTCATCCCGGTCGCCCTCTCCCGCGACGGACACGGCTATCACCCTGCCGCCGGCCCGCAACTCGCCTGCCGCCTCCCTCGTGGCCAGGGCCTCCAGGACCGTGATTATGGCCGGATCTCCCGCCTCACTCACGGCTCCGGGGACCTCCGCCCCCAGCACTCGGGCAGCGCTCGCGTTGGAGTAAAGGATCTCGTCCCCGCGGAAGAGGATGACCCCGTCGCGGATGTTCTCAAGGATGTACTCGAGGCGGCGGTTAAGCGCGGCGCGCTCCCGGTCGAGTTCCCTGAGCCGCCTTGTCGCTCCGGAAAGCGAGTTCAAGGCCCCGTCCAGGCACTCGTTCCCGAAGGACGCCGCTGCCTCCCCCCCCTTCCTGGCCACGTCAACGGCCTCCCCCAGCTCGCGCATGGTCATCGATGCCCTCCTGTAAGCCAGAAGCGCGAAGGCGGCGACGGCCGCGGCCAGAACGCACAGCCCTCCCAAGGTCTGGCCCAGGAGCGCCCTTTCCTGCCTCTCGTAGTACTCTGCAGGGTAGGCGACCCTCAGAGCCGTTTCAGCGTCGAGCCTGTCGGCGAAGTAGATGGTGGGAACGCCGGTCGATTCGCTCCTGCGCATCGCCATGGTGGGGCTCCCCGCGAAGGCCCCCTTGATTTCCGCGCGATCGGAGTGGCTCTCGAGCCTTCCGTCCGCCGCAGAGGAGTCATAGAGCACCTCCCCCGCCGCCGATACCAAAGTTATCCTGAGCCCTGTCCCTGCAGCAATCCGCCCGTATGTCTCGCGACCGCCCTCCCGCCCGTCCAGCATGGACACCAGTAGCCACTGGTTTTTCAGAAGCGCCTCGAACTGCTCGGCGCTGAGCGCCTTGTTCTTCTCCTGGACCAGGACGGCACCCGCCGCGAGAATGATCGCCGCCGGGAGGAAGATGAGCAGGAAAATCCTGTGTTTCGATATCACTCCGTTCTCCCCCTCGAACCGGTAGATCCGGCAGATCCGGCGCACGGACCTCCGGCGCCCATCGCCGCCGCGTCCCCTAGCCTTCCGCGGACCACAGATAGCCGATCTTGGGGAGGGTCTTGATGCAGGCGCCCCTGGACCCCAGCTTCTTCCGCAACATGGCCACGTGGGCGTCCACGGTCCGGCTCACGAGCTCCGCCTCGTAACCCCAGATGATGTTCAGGAGCTGGTTACGGGTGAAGACCTTCTCCGGCTTTCTGACGAATAGGCTCAGGAGGTCGAACTCCTTTTGGGTTAACTGGAGGCTTTCCCCCGCGACGCTCGCCCTCCGCGAGTCGGGGTCTATGGCAACGTCCCCGCTCGTGAGCCTATCCGAGGGCGGCGCACCCCCGGCCCTCCTCAGTGCTGCGTTGATCTTGGCTTCCAGCAGCCGCATGCTGAAGGGCTTGGGCAGGTAGTCGTCCGCCCCGTGTTCCAGCCCCTTGATGATGTCGTCCTCCCCGGTCCTTGCGGAAATGATTATGATCGGCACCGTCTGGTTCTTGCGGCGCACGATGTCCAGGAACTGCAGGCCCTGCAGCCCCGGAAGCATCAGATCGAGGAGGATGAGGTCGGGCACGGCCTCTTCCACCATGATGAGGGCATCGTTTGCGTTGCCCGCCCCGGTCACCTTGAAGTTCAGCCTGGAGAGGCCGTATTCCAGGAGCTCGCGGAGTTCTCTCTCGTCTTCAATCACGAGTATCTGCATCGTTATCAGTCGCCCGGATCGGCCTCCTTCACCCTTGCTCCGCCGTGCCTGGCCACGGTCCCGTTGACCACGTAGGGGGCCAGGGCGGCGATGTTCTTGGCGTGATCCGCCACCCGCTCTATCCGTCGGATGTCGTTGATGAGAGAGACGGCGTCTATGGCTCCCGCCGGTTCCTTGGTGATGAGTCCGACGAGGCTCTTGTTGAGCCCGGACTGGAACCTGCCTATCTCCACGTCCTCCCCGCAGAGCTCCCCGTACTTTCCCGGATCACGGGCGAAGAAGGACTCCGCGGCGGACGCGAGCATCCGTCCGGCCTTGTCGGCCATCTTACCAAAATCGGGGAGGCTTTCCAGGAGGGGCAGGTAACTGTGCCTGAAGACGGAAGAGGCGATAATGGCGCTGTGGTCGCCAACCCGCTCCAAATCGCAGATGAGCCTCAGGACAGCCGCAACGTACCTGAGCTCCCAGGCCTTGGGCGCATATAGCGCCAGAAACGTGAGGCACATTGCCTCCAGTTCCACCTCCAGCTCGTCGACCATATCGTCCCGGTCGCGCACCTCGCCCCCCAGACTCAAATCGTGGGACGTTACCGCCCTTACGGCACCCCCGAACATCTCCACGACATGAGAACTCATCTCGGCGGACTTCACCTTGATTTTCTTGAGCTTCTCTTCCTCTGCAAGCATGCCTACCCCTTCCATTTTTCTGTTGCCGGTACCCAGAGGTTCGAAAGAAGCTTACTCCGCAATCCCAGACGGAGAGCGGGCGCAAAGACTTCCGTCGAGTCTCCCATTTCACTTGAGCTTCCTTCCCCTCAAAAGACCCGACTCGCACCTGACGACCTAGGCACATTGCCGCCTGTTCCATCTCGCCCCTACCATGTCCGTTCCAGGACTGATCAGCCGAACCTGCCCAGGACATACTCCTCGGTCATCTTGTGCTTAGGTTTGGTGAAGATTATGTCCGTGCGATCGTATTCCACCAGCTTCCCGATATACATGAGTGCCGTGAAATCGGATATACGAGCCGCCTGCTGCATGTTGTGGGTGACTGCCACGATGGTCACCTCTTTCTTAAGCTCAACCATAAGATCCTCAATCTTCTGTGTCGAGACGGGGTCCAGGGCGCTGGTCGACTCGTCGAAGAGCACCGCCTCCGGATCGACCGCAAGCGTCCTCGCTATCACCAGCCTCTGTTGCTGTCCACCTGAAAGTCCCAACGCGCTCTCCTTGAGCCTGTCCTTGACCTCATCCCACAGGGCAGCCTGCCTGAGCGACTTTTCTACCTTCTCGCGGATGAAGGCGGAATTCCTCACCTTCCGGAGCCTCAGGCCGTAAGCGATGTTCTCGAACACGCTCATGGGGAAGGGCGTGGGCTTCTGGAAGACCATGCCGAGCGCACTCCTGAGCGTGATGAGGTCCTCGCCCTTCTCCAGGATGTTCCTGCCTTCCATCAGGATCTGGCCCTCGTAGCGGTTGCCGGGGTAGAGATCGTGCATGCGGTTGAAACATCTCAAAAGCGTGGTCTTGCCGCACCCAGAGGGCCCGATTAGAGAGGTCACGCAGTGGCGACGGATGGGGAGCGAGACTCCCTGAAGCGACTTGTTGGCCCCGTAATAGAAGCTGAGGTTCTTTACAGTGAGAAGATCCGTCATTCCAGTTCTCCGATGCCTACTCAAGGCCGGAAGCATCGGGCCTAGGAGCCTGTTGCATAAGCGGTTTTGATGAAAGGCGTGATAGCAAATCAATGTCAACAACTTAAGGCAGAAATCGGCAGTTTCTCAGATATTTTTATCAATGATATCAGTTGCTTGCCAGACTTCGTTCCTCTTAAGTTGTTGACATTGGATAGCAAATATGGAAGACAAGAGGAAGTGCTCTCACAACCGCTTGATTCGTGACAATACTGTCGCGGTTTATGCAACAGGCTCCAAGGGACCCGGCAAGCATTTCAGTGATTTTCGTTCCCGAAGTATGCAGTCCGGCTATTTCCCCTGCCTGAACTTGATCAAAAGCCTGCCGGTGACGTTCAAGAACAGCACCGCAGCGGTCACCGCGAAGGCTGCTCCCCAGGCAAGCGACACCCAGGATTCGTAAGGAGAGGCGGCATACTGATAGATGGTTACTGTAAGGGACGGCACGGGCTTCGACATGTTGAGCGAAAAATGACCGCTGTTGAAGGACGTGAATAGGAGAGGAGCCGTCTCCCCCGCAGCTCTCGCGGCGGCGAGGAGCACTCCCGTGAAGATCCCGCCCGCTGCCGACCGCCAGACCACACCCATGATCACGCGGTGGTACGGCGCTCCAAGCGCGAAGGCCGCCTCACGCAGGCTCCAGGGCACCATCGCGGTCATGCTCTCGGTGGTCCTGACTATGATCGGAAGGACAATGACCGCCAAAGCCGCAGCGCCTGCCCAGCCGTTGAAACCGCCGAACGGCTTCACCACCACCGCGTACACGAAGGCGCCGGTGACGATCGAAGGAATGCTCACCGCCATGTCCGAGACGGCGGAGATGGCTTTGGAAAGCCGCATGTTCCTGCCGTACTCGGACAGGAATGTTCCGGCAAGCACCCCCGCGGGCACTCCTACCGCAAGCGCGGTTATCGTGAGAAGCGCCTGGCCCAGGATAGCGCTCCTCAAGCCCCCACCCTCCATGCCGGGTGGCGCCGGATCGCGCGAGAACAGGTCCCAGCCGACCGACTCAATCCCGTTGCGGAGCACGTCGTAAAGGATCAGCAACAGGAGTCCGAGCCCAACCACGGCGCACGCGGTGCAAAGGGTCATGGCGATCGCATTCCTCAAACGCCTCTGCCCCAACCCTTTCATTTCGCTTTCCTCTTGACGAGCATTCTTCCTATGCCCAGCGCCATGAAATTCGCCAGGAAAAGCACCAGCGCCAGGGTGAACAGCGAACTGAGCTGGATGCCGCCCGCCTCGTTGAACTCGTTGGCAATGACGGAGGTGATGGTAGTGTAAGGTGTGAAGAGCGAGTCCAGCGAGGCGTGACGGTTGCCGATCACGTATGCGACAGCCATGGTCTCGCCCAAGGCCCGGCCCATAGCGATGATGACTCCTCCCCCCACCGCAGATGCCGACTCCGCCGAAACCACCTTACGCACCGTCTCCCAGCGTGTGGCCCCAAGGGCGTATGAGGACTCCTTGAGGACGTCCGGAACCTGCTCGAAAGCATCCCGCGCGATGCTCGTGATGAACGGAATTATCATCACCGCAAGCACCATGGACGCGGAAAAGAGGTTCACTCCGCCCGCCGATCTCGTGACGAAGAAGCCGCCAGCGAGAGGGACCCTCCCCAGGGCGGCACCCACTGCAGGCTGAACCCAGGCATCCAAGAAAGGCGCCAGCACGAAAAGCCCCCACATCCCGTATATGATGCTTGGGATCGCTGCCAGAAGTTCTATTGCGGCCCCGAATTCCGCACGAAGACGGTGCGGACAGACTTCGGTAAGAAAGACCGCAGTCCCCAACGATAGGGGGACCGCCGCGAGAAGTGCGATTCCCGTGGAAATCACGGTTCCCGTTAACGGCCTCAGAGCACCGTACACTTCATTGGAGTAGTTCCATTCTGTCCCACTCAAGAATTTCAGGATTCCGAATCGTTTCAGGGCCGGCACGGACTCCTTGAAGATGACGATCAGAATGCCGGCGACTATGGCCAACACGCTAAACGCGGCAAGGAAAGTGAGGCCTTTGAACATGAGGTTTTTCCTATGGTCCGTGCTCATGCGAGTGGTTTTACGCCGCTCTTGTAAAGCGGGATTCCGATAGATGTCAAATAGTTGTAAAATCATCATTTTCAAGAGATAATTTGGGCAAAATCCTAGAATCCCTCGAAGACGCAAGAACGATGGAAAAACATTCTCCTGTACGGGCCTGATTAACTGTACGGCAACGCCGCTTCTCACTTGTACTGAGTTTAATTTTATCGCGCAATATTCACTGGCTCGTCAGAAATATAAAATTTACATTGAAAATATCGGTAATTTGAGCAATATTCTTTGCCATATTCATAGTAGCCAGTTTAAATTATCCATGCTTTTTTCTTACGTCCGTTTATCATGACAGTGACAACCTACGCAATCGACTAAAGACAAAGCCGTTAGACGAAAATTTCTGTCCACCAATCTGCCGTCACAGACATCTGACTTGCACAACTCACAGTTCTATATTGGCCGTAACGGATACTCTTCAAATGTGGAACCTAATAGATCACTGCGATCATGCGTCTTCAGACCAAAATGATGTCGAGAATTTATGGAAATTCCGACTCATACAACACATCCGCCAGTCTTTAGCCTGTTTAGACCAATGACTTAACGGCGTTAGGTCCATTACCGATCATACTGAACGTGACCCTAACAGCACAATCAAACGTTTGAAGCTGGTCTATCCTCAAAACAATCCATAACGCTCAGCTGTGTTCAAAGGACTATATCGATTCCATTGCAACCCCACCTCTCGCCTCTTGGCAATCATTTGAGGACAGAATGTCTGGGTAATGGGTACAAAGACGAGCGATTGTTTAAGGCCTAAGCTCAAAGGAGCCAATGCGATGGCCGTATAGCGTCTCACTTCTCTGTCGCGGGGAAAGGTTTTTCAGAGGAATTTATATTCCAGTTGCGGCTTATCGAGTCCAGTTGCAAGGGATGCCCAGTACGCCGCTCATAGCCCATAGACCTGGACACCTATAGCCTGGAGCGGGAAACAGCCGTCCATTCTCCATCCCTTATCTTCCAAGGAGTCCGTAACATCAAATGTATTGTTGAAGGACATGAGAACTAATGTGGCAGGCAAGGAAAAAGCCTTTCTCAACAAATATATTCATGGCAATGCTTCTGCGATTCATGCAACAGGCTCCTATGCCACTGACAAATCAATTCACGAGATATGCGGGGACAAAGTCCTTGGAAGGATCGTGACTTTGGGGGAACACGAAAGGATTACGGTCAAAATAGAAAATAGTGACATCACCCTCAGTATCACGGATGATTTCGGACGATTCCGCCTCGTTCAGGAGAGTGCGGTCGGTCACCCCGAACTGCACCATACCCTCAAAACCCTCTGCGACAGGTATATCCACCAGGATATATGCCGTTCTTTCAGAGGACCGTTCAGGAGAATAGACATCATAGTTGGCCATATACCGGACAGGCGTCATGTCGCCAAAAACTCCACAGACCTCGATCCTTCCGTTTGTGAGCACCGTCTCTACGGCCGACTGCCAGTACAGAGAGTATGCCCGATTGATTCCGTGTCGCCTCAAGGAATCCTCGATTTCCCCGGTACGACGGACGGCCACACGCGAAGGGTTCACGGCCTGGGCGATCGGGAATTCCCGTATGGTCTGTAGACTGTTCACGATGAAAAAAACGCAGGACAAGGCTAGGAACGCTCGCGCGAGCCCCGGTTTCTCACTGGACAGATCGCCGTAATGCACCGCTGGAACCAGTGCCGCGAGCGCATAGATCATGGCAAGGTACCTGAGCTTCACCTCTATGGAGTTCAGGAGCGTCAGCGAAGAAAGCGCCATTATTGCTATAGATATGATGAAGAACCTGTATATGGTACAACGGGTGGGGAAAACCGGCCTGGACGTACGGATTAGTCCCCAGAGACAGGCGGCGTAAAACAGAACACATAAAACCCCTGCCGCCCCCGCGATCGAAGTGAACCGGAACTCTCCCGCCGCCTTGTCCAACGGATTGAACCTCACCAGTTCCAGGACGAGTCTGGGAAGGGTATCCGTCCAAACTCCGGCCAGTCCGTTGGCGGCCAGCGTCTGTTTCTCCAACGGTCCGAATCCTCTCGGCATTATGACGTACCGGGTATACAGCCAGCCTCCGGCCGCGAGTGCCGCCCAGATCATGAGCTCTCGCAAGACCTTGTCCCGCGTCCAGTCATGCGGCAACCTGGACCAGATCTTGGCCGCGACGTGCGCCAGGATGAGAGGCCCAATCACCGTGTAAAGGAATCTCATGCTGGAGATTCCGAAAAGGAGGGCAAGGACGGGAAGAAGAAGACGCACGAACGAGTCGGTTCTGTTCAGCGTCCCGAGTCTCAATGCGGCGTAGAAGCCAACGGTTGCGAACACGGCCGCGTACATCGTGCCGTATGATGAGGCACCCATGCCCGCGAACTCCCCGCTCACGTATGTCCTGGCGCCGAAGAATGCCAGAAGCCCCAGAGCCGCGGCCTTGCCGGACACCCCCAGCCTTTTCGTCATGTACAGGTATCCCGCAATCTGAAGGACTATATCGGTCACGACTGCGAGTCTGAACGCCGACATGAGCGTGTCCGTCGCGAACAGCCAAAGCGCCACGAAAAGCGAGGTCCTTATCAGGAAAATCTCCGTAGAGTGGTAGTATTCCTTGAGAAACGGGGTCTTCTGCAGGAACATCTCCCTGCCTGTCAGAATCTCCGTCGCCATGTCGGAATGGATGATCAGTTCTGTCCGGCCGAGATAGAACGCGTAACAGGCCGCCACGGACACGAACGCGCATAGGATCAGAATCCTGTCAAACAGCTCGCCGTGTCCTGCCATCCGGTGGGATGTTGAACGAACGGTTTTCGGGGAACCGGAACCGATCCCGTACACAGGCATTAGTTCCCCGGAACGGGCGCTTCGTCCGAAGCCGTCCCGTCGGTGTCGGATGAGCGGTCGCTTTCCCGGCCAGCGGCTATGCCTGCCGCCTGTCCCGCAGGCTTGCCTGCGGTTTCTGCAGCAGTGGTTTCCGCGACGGTTTCGGGCGACGGTATCTCCCCGTCCGCATCAGCGGACCAAGCCGCGCCCGGGGATTCAGGCACGCCTGCTCCCTGCTTCTCGATATCGACCGGCTCAGCCCCTCCGTTATCCTGCGAAAGCAGGGTCAGCATCGACGTCCCTTGCTCCCCGCCGTCCATAACCTGGGCTTCCCAGTCTCCGCCTATGCCGAAGGCGCCTTCCTCGGCGGGCGTCAGGAACGCCCTTTCTGCCGCGGCATCGAAGGTGAAGGGGTTGTCGGGAAAGACGCAGACGAACACCGGGTTGTCGGGATCCTCGATCCTCACGGTCTCCTCCGCCGCATCCAATAGAGTGGCGTCCTGGAGGTTCAAAGCGTCCGGGGCCCAGGTCCTGGGGTTCCGCGAGAAGACGAAGGCAGTCCGGTCGGCAGCCGTCTCCCCAGCGTAGTTAAGAATAGACGTGTTCCTGATAAACGGCCTCATCCGGCCGTCCACGGCGGCAACCTTCAGCCGCCCTCCGCTCAAGACCTCTAGGTTGTAGGAGTCCCAGAAGAGGGCGTAAACCCTGTTCACTCCACGCTCGGCCAGAATCCGTGATACCGTCTCCGCGTACTTGGAAGTGGCGACGCTCTGACCCATTTCGATCTGCCATCCCAAGCCGGTCATGTTGTTCGCGCAGTTGGTCACCACCGTGAAAGCTATGCAGAAGAGAAGCAGCCGCGCCAGCCCGCCGTTGACCAGCTCAATCTCGCGATAGAGCCACGCCAGGAGCACCGCCGCGAAGACAAGGACGAACATGAGGTACCTGATGGAGACGAGCGCCGACTCCAGATGCACGGTCATGAACACAAAGGCGCTCGCGAGGCAGACGCCCAAGGCCCGGACGGCGTCCCCGGCGGGACCGCCGGCTTCCCTGATGGCCCTGGGCGTCATCCAGGCCGCGTAACCAATGAAGAACAGGAATGACCACCCCCCGAGCCAGCCCCAGGACCTAATCGCGACTGCACCCTTGATGGACAGGAGGGGTGTCCAGTCCACGAACTGGCCTATGAGCGGGGGAATTTCGGACGCCATCGCCTGGAATCCCACGCTCGGTCCCGTGCCCAGAAGAACGGGGCCCAGGCCGCGGGATGCCACGCCGAAGCTCAGCGTGAGATACCCCATGATAAACATGATATTCCAGACGGCGACCTCGCGGAATAGCGCCCGCTCCGGAAGCCGTCCGGGATTGACAGTTGTCGCCGGCCTGACGGGACTACCGCCCGCCGATGACTGCCCCTTTCCGGATACCCTCGCCGCCTGTCCCGTAATCCCCGTTCCCCTGCTCGATGCCGCCGCCCGGGCCGCATAGCAGATCAGAAGCGGGAAATAAAGGATGGCGAACAAGATGATCGAAGAGAGCCCGAAGAGGAACGCCGCCACAGGCAGGGCGAACTTAAGGATCTTCTCGGCCCTGCCCCTCACGGCGGTTGCCGAAGCCGCGCAGTAGCCAACGGTCAAGAACAGGCAGACGTAAAACGAGGCGTCCTGGGAGAAACCCATGCCACAGCCGATCCCCGACTGGTAGGATCTCGCGCCGAAGAAAAGCGCCAGCGCAATCACCCCTGGGCGTCCCCGCAGGTCAAGCCTGTTGAGCATGTAGATCATTGCCGCAGTCTCGAGAGCGAGCTCGAAAATAACCGAAATCCGGTGCGCCCAGATCATGTTGTCGGTAAAAGCGGAGAACAGCGCCACGAACAGCGGGCTCCTCAGGGTGAATACCTCGCTCCCGTAAGACCAGTCGGTCAGGACGAGGCTCTTCGCCCGAAACATCTCGAAACCCGCCAAGACATCGGAAGCCTGCGCCGCGCTCATGAGCAGATCGTTGTGGAAGACGTAGAGAAGGTATGTCGCCGCAGTTACGGCAAGGCACAGGGCCATCGCCGAGCGGTCAAGAAGCTCGAGCCTCGCGTTCACGTACCTTCTCGGTAGCATAATTCCTTAACCCTCCTCCCCCGGCCTGGCCTTGCGGTTTCCGGGCTGACGCAGGACCTCTCTCGCCTGACCTCCCGCCCGATACTGTCCAAGGAGGGACGCCAGGGCGGTCGATTATCAGCCATCGTGACCTGAAGCTGAACCTGAAACGCCCAGAGCGCCCTGGGAAAAGGTTTCCCCCTGCGCCTGAGGCAACGGCAACACACTCCCACGCAGGAGGAGTCCCTCCGCCCTTCGCCGGATGCGGCACCGCACCCGCATCCTCTCCGGATGGCTACGGCAATCTCTTTCCCGGAGAGGCATCCTCGGCTGGAGCGTCGCCGTCCACCCCTATCCCGCCGCTCCCCACAACGGCGCCCGTGCCGCTATCTCCCTCTTCCGCAGACACGCCGACATCCATCCGGAAAGTCTCCCTGCGGCTAGCTTCCGGAATCGCTCCACGTTCAGTGTCCGACCGAGCGTCCGAACCCGGCCCTGTCCCTCCGTTTGGGGAGCTTTCCGCTTCCGTAGGTCCTTGCGGGGAGCTTCCCGTCATAGCGCCTTCGGGCGGACGGATTCCTGTCGCATCGCTTCCATCCCCGTTCTCTGCCAAAGGAGGCTGTTCGGAGCTCCTTAGCGAAACCGCCTCGAAGGTGAAGGGGTTCCGGTCAAAGATGTAGACCCGGACGGGATTTGCGGCATCCTCTATCTCCGCCACGGCGATCGCGGACTCCAGCAGGGCGCGGGAGGTGTCCTGGAGCTCCAGGGAGGAGTCAGCCCAAGGCCTGGGGTTCCGGGAACGCACGAAGGCAGCCCGTCCTGCCCCGGCCCCCGTGCCGAAATCATCGAGCGAGGCGTTCTTGAGATAAGGCCTCAGGCTCCCGTCCAGCGCGGCGGAACTCACCTTTCCGGAGCTCAGGACCTCCATGACATGGGAGTCCCAGTAAAGGGCATAAGCCCTGACGATGCCGTTCCCGGCGAGGAGGTCGGCTACGGCCTCTGCATGCTTGGACGCGGCGCGGCTGGGGTTCTGGGCAACCTCTCGAGGGAGTGAGGCAATGTTGTTCGCGCTTGTCATCAGCACCGCGAATGCCAGGAAGCGGAACAGAAGCCGCGCCGAACCGGGCCGTTCGACGCGGAGCCTGAGGTAGAGAAGCGACAACAGTATGGCCGCGTAGGGCCAGAGTGGCAGGAGGTACCTTATGTCCGCCCGCGTCTCGTCAAGATGCGCGGTCGTAAACAGTGCCGCTGCGGCGAGGCAAAACGCAAGCGACCGAAGGGCCGAGCCCGCCAAACCGGGAGCCCTCCTGATCGCCCATGGGGTCTTCCACAGGACAATGACCGTCATGGCGAAGAAGGAGAAGCCAGCGTACCATCCCAGCGAAATGAAGGCGGACGTGCCCAGGACGGCGGCGAGCGGGGTCCTTGCCGCAAACTGGGCAAAAAGCTGCGGGAGGTTCACCGAAACGGCATAAAACAAGCCCACGCTCTCGCCTGAGGTGAGAGTTTCGGGGCCCAAGCCCCTCGGGACCACGGCTAAGGTCAGCAGGAGGTATCCCGCAACGAAACAGCCGTTCCAGAGCGCTATCTCCCCCGCAAGATCGCATTTCGCTTTCCATGGCCCGCCAACAGGCGCTCCATCCTTTCCGACCGCCGATGATCCGTCCGGCGGCCCTAATGACGCGATTGCCCTCCACAGGCACCGGATAAGGAGCGGCAGGTAGAGAGTCACGAGCATCACCGCCGACGAGAGCCCGAACATGAATGCCGCTCCCGGAAGCGCGAATTTCAGCGTCCTTTCGGCGCGTCCCCGTATCCCCGATGATGCCGCCGCCAGGTATCCCACCGTGAGGAAGACTGCCGTGTAAAAGGAGGCGTCTCGGGAGAACCCCATGCCGGACAGCAAGCCCGTCTGGTAAGACCTGGCCCCGAAAAACAGGAGCGCTGCCAGAATCCCCGGTCTGCCGGAAAGTTCCAGCCGCCTCAGCATATATACGAGCGCCGCCGTCTCCAGGGCCAGCTCGAAGACAACGGCAAGC
>JAISFS010000052.1 GCA_031263485.1 Deltaproteobacteria bacterium
GGTGAGGGTAGCCGGTGGGCAGACGCTGCAGCATACGCTGTCAAGGGCTCAGGACGACTCCGCCCCGTATTATAAGAAGTCCAGGGTCATTCCCGATTAGGCCTGAACGTGCCTTACCCGGAGGCCGTGGCCGTTTACCTGCAGTCCCGCGTCCACGTATAGTCGGGCAGAACCGTATGAAGGGGAGAGGGAATTGCTGATGCTGTCGGATGGAGTGAGAGAGAATTGTAGCTGTGCCGCCGGAACCGGGACAATGGAATGATACGGCTGGATTGTTGAAAGGACAAGCCTGCAGGGATATCGCCATCAAGGCGGGATGGATGAGAGAGGCAGGAGGTTAACGATTGCGATTGATAGAGGAATCATGGTGCCGAATTCGGACACTGACGGTGCAGGTGGCTTTCTCCAAAATCATAGCCTCATCATAGCTTATGCCTGGCAGCGCACGGGACCCCATCCGCTCGGATGATCCGCCCGCGCGGCGCGGGAATTAGATTCGATCCGAGATGAGGTACGGCCTGCCGTCGGCCGCGTCCAGACTGAGGATGCCTGCTGTAACAGTCAGCCGAGGCGGATCCTCGGCGCGATTTCAGCCTGCCGCGACCATCCCGACCTCTTTGGGCCTGCCGGGACTGCGGAAGGGCAACCAGTGGAGACGCGTTGCAGGACGGCGGTCAGCGTTTCAAGATCGGGACCGATGCCGCAGTCGTGCTGAACAGCAAGTAGCAGAGGAACTCCATGACCGAGGGCATGCACAGGACGACGAAGGCCGCCAGCGCGTAAAGGTAAAGGGGCGTGAACAGTCCCGAGGTGGCCTCGCGCATTATCCTCGCCGCGGCGCCGCCCATGAGCGCCTCCTTCAGCTGGGGCCTGGCCACCTCGCACAGGACGGAGGCGTCTGTGACGGCCCCGTTCACCACCGCCTCATCGACCTTACGCTCGAAGAAATCCTTGAAAAGGGCGTTCACCCGCCCTCTGACGGGACCCACCACCGATGAGTATCCCTGATCGACAGCAAGCCCCCGGTATACGCCCTCGGTAGCCGCATCTACCGTGACCCTCACTATCTCCGGGAAGGCCTCCTCGCCCATGCCCGACCCTCGGATGTTGCCGGCGACCTCGTCCAGGACGGCATCCACGGAGTCCGCGGCGGATCTCGACACGGCGGCAACGTCCGACGCGATGAAGGAACGCGTCAGATGCGACATGCCCCATACGCCGGCCAGGGCCGCGAAGCCTCCCGCGAACGCTAGGGGCAACCAGAGGTAGTCCGCCTTGACGAGGACGTTCCAGACGCGACCGGGCCGCCTGAAAAAACCCGTCCGCCTCAGGGACATGACGGCAAGTATGCCCGCGAGAATGCCCAACGAGCCTCCGCACAGGAGGTACGGGGCGAGATCCTCGGTTCTGAAAGCGAAGACTGTCTCCATAGCGCTCCTGCGAGCCGGTCCGCAGGCCGGACTTCGGGGCGCCGCGAGGGGCGGACACCTTCCTGCGCGTGCGATGGGCGCGGATCACCATGGCCATCGATGCCAACGGCTCTCGCGTTCGACTGAGATGCTTCTCAGGAGGACTCAGTCCGGAAGACGCCGTCCTGAGGATTCAGTCCGGAAGACCCGGCCCTGCGACGTCCAATATTCCGCGCGATCAGATACGGCATATCCCAAAGGCGGCAGACCATCGGAAAGGTGGGTCACGCAACCGATACTAACCTGGGCGCCGTGATGGATATGAGCCTCATAAACGAACCGACGTACCGTCACGCGCATCCTGGAGAAACAAACCGATGCGCCGCGATGGACACATGATATAAACAAACCGATGATCCGCCTGGTACCCATGACATAAGCAAACAGATGATCCGCAATGGCCCAGTGACAAAAACGAACAGGTGTGCCGTTACTGCAACGGTGAAGACACGGAGTCTTTATAAGCCTATGCTTGCAACGAAGATGTCCGAGCCCTCCGCCGGGGTTGCCCGCGCGAAAAGGCGTTCGGACGGCACAAATGGCGCGGACGCGTTTCCGTGCCGTCCCGAGATGTCCGATGCCGCCCCCGGCAACGGACTGGGCACCGGACCCCGACAGGGCACCGGATCGCCGGGCGGGTCGGTGCGGGCCGGCATCCCGACCCGCCCGCCCGCGTCCCGTCAGAACGGGCGCCTGAGGACCGCGGCCGCCCCGAGCTCCTCCTCGATCTGGAGGAGCCTGTTGTACTTGCAGATCCTCTCGCTTCTGCTGAGGCTGCCGGTCTTGATCTGGCCCGTGCCTGCGGCCACCGCCAGATCGGCTATGAAGGTATCCTCCGTCTCGCCCGAGCGGTGGGAGACCACCGCGGTGTAACCGGCCTTGTGGGCCCTGGCGATGCACTCCAGGGTCTCGGTCACGGTGCCTATCTGGTTCACCTTGATGAGGATGGAGTTCGCGACGCCGGTGTCGATGCCCTTCTCCAGGCGCTTGAGGTTGGTGACGAAGATGTCGTCCCCGACCAGCTGCGCCTTGCCGCGCAGCTCCGAGGTCAGATGAGCCCAGCCGTCCCAGTCGTCCTCGGCCAGGCCGTCCTCGATGGACTTGATGGGGTACTTCCCCAGCCACCCCTCGTAGACCTTGGTCAGTTCCTGGGCGCTGTGGGAGCTCTTGTCGGACTTCTTGAAGACGTACTGCTTCTTCTTGGCATCGTAGAACTCGGAGGCGGCCACGTCCAGGCAGAAGACCACGTCCTTGCCGGCCTTGTAGCCCGCGGCCTCGACGGCCTTGACCAGGTAGTCCAGTGCCGCCTGGTTGTCCTTGAAGTCGGGCGCGAAGCCGCCCTCGTCGCCGACCGCCGTGGACTGGCCGTCCTTGGAGAGGATGGCCTTCAGCGCGTGGAAGACCTCCGCGCCGCACCGCAGGGCCTCGGCGAAAGTGTCCCCGAACAGCGGCATGATCATGAACTCCTGGAAGTCCAGGTTGTTGCTCGCGTGCGCCCCGCCGTTCACCACGTTCATCATGGGCCGGGGGAGCTCGAAGGCCCCCGCCCCGCCCAGATAGCGGTACAGCGGCAGCCCCGCCGAGGCGGCCGCGGCGCGGGCCACGGCCATTGAGACGCCCAGGAGCGCGTTGGCGCCCAGCTTGGACTTGTCGGGGGTGCCATCCAGCTCGATCATGAGCCTGTCGATGCCCCCCTGGCTCAGCGCGTCCCGGCCGACTATCGCCGGGGCTATCACATCGTTCACGTTCTTCACGGCCGTGAGCACCCCCTTGCCGCCGTAGCGCTTGGGGTCCTTGTCGCGGAGCTCCAGGGCCTCGTGGCTCCCGGTGGAGGCGCCGGAGGGCACGGCCGCGCGGCCCAGGTAACCGTCCTTGAGCCACACGTCCACCTCCACCGTGGGATTGCCCCGGGAATCCAGTATCTCCCTGGCCAGCACGTCCTGAATCGTCATTAAGACACCTCGCGTTTTGGCCCATGAGGGGCCGTGATGCCGCCGGCCCCGCAGGCCGGAGGGGCCCCCGGGCCGGGGGCTCAGGTTTTTTCTTAGCGGGTTCCCGGAGCCGGGCCGCTCTCCCCGGGATCCGGCGCGTAAGGGCGGGGCCGCCGCAGGCGCCCGGGCCCGGCGCCCGAAGCCTCCGGGCTTGACGGGAGCGACCGGGATCATTATCGCCGTTCTTGGCGCCGCACTCAAGTTCCGGGCGGACAGAAATGCCGCGATCCGGCTCCGGGCCCTGGCTGGCATGGGCCCGCCCGCAGGACGCCCGGCACGGGGCGCCTGCGGGAGCCCTGCGGGACGGGGAACGTTCTCAGAAAAAGAAAGTTTCGCCTCTAATGGACTGAACGAACACGGCAGGACCGCCCTGCGGCGTCCGGGCCCGGCGCCGCACCATGCGCTCCGGACCGGCACCGCATCGCCCGCTCAAGACCGGCACCGTATCACCCGCTTCGCCCGGAACCGCCCTGCCCGCTCCGGACCGACACCGCATCGCCAGCTCCGCCCGGAACCGCCCTGCCCGCAGGGTCCCGTCCCAAGCCAGGGCCGCGCCCTGTGGCGGAAGCCGGGCAATAACCATGACGCGAGCGCGTAATCCGGTGCCAAGACGAAGGGAGGCGGGGCGCCGAGCGGGGGTCCAGGCCGGGGACGAGCCCCCTCCCCCGAAGTCGGGGCACCGCGCGTGCGTCCGAGCCGGGGCCGGGGCTCCTTTCCCGAAGGCGGGGCACCATGCGTCCGAGCCGGGGCCGAGACTCCTCGCCCGAAGGCTGGGCGCAAGCGGACGTCCCGGGGAGTAACCGAAGCCAGCGGCGAAAGGGGGAACCCACAGGCACCCGAGGCGCCCCGCCGAAGCCGCAACAAGAGATCGCGCGAACGCGTCTTCCGCGAGGTCTGACACGGCACCCGGCCAGGCGAACGCGGCTCCGGCGAACTGACCAGGCACCCGGGCAGGCTGACCCGGCACCCTGCCCTGCGAACGGGGCGCCCGGCGGGCATACCCGGTACCCGCCAGGGCCGGGCCGTACCGGAAGTCGCATCATGAAGGCCCCCCCGGCCCGTAAGCCGGTAGGGCGACCGCATGCCTCAGGCGCGGACCCGGGACGGGCTCCGCGCCCCGGCTCACTCGCCCGCGTCGCGGAGGAGCTTGAAGGCGTTGTCGTCCACGGTGAGGTAGGCTGGCCTGACCGTATACTCCCCTTCGGCATCGAAGGAGAATGGTCCCGTGGCGCCCTGCACGGGGGGCATGGTCGAAAGGTGGCGGGCCAGATCGCCGTGTCCGGTCGCGCCCGCGCTCACGGCGGAGATGACCGCCAGCCCAGCGTCGTAGCCGTAGGCGGCGAACTGCCCGGGGTCCCGCTGGTGCGCGGCGCGGAAGGCCTGGACGAAGGCCTGTGCCTGGGGACGGGCCGAAAGGATGGTGAAGGGCACGGGGATCACGCAGCCCTTCAGGTAGCGGCCGGAGTTGGCGGGGAGATCGGGCGTCACCCAAAGGGGGCTCCCCAGAAACGTCATCCTGGTGAGATCGTTGTAGGCCAGAAGCGGCAGGATCTGGGCTACGGCGGGGGCGGAGTCCGGGAGGTAAAGCGCGGAGAAGCCGACTGGGGCCTGATAGGAGCTGGAGGCCTGCCGCACGGCGCCCGCGCCGGTCGCGCGGTCCACAGCCTGCTGGAGGTTTCCGGCGGCCAGGGAATAGGCCTCCCTGACGGTGACCGTCGCGCCGCGGCGCGTCGCCTCTTCGGAGAAGAAGCCCAGCATGGCCTGCCCGTAGACGTCGTCCGGGTACATGATGCCCAGGGACGAGGCCTTGAGCTCCTGGACTGCGTAGGACGCGGCGGCCTCGGCCTGGTGCTTGGGCGTGAAGAAGATCCTGAAGACGAGGCTCCGACCGTTCACGAGCCCCAGGCGCTGGGAGACGGCGATGAGCGGCATCCCGACCTGCTGGGCGGTCTGAGCCGCCGCCAGTGCCTCGGGGCTCGCGAGCGGGCCCACCACCGCCACCACCCTGGGGTCGGCGGCCGCCTGGTTCACCAGGCGCACCGCCGAGGCGGGGACGCCGCCGGTGTCCATCTCCAGGATCGAGACGGCCCCGCCGGACGCGGCGGCGGCCAGCCTCAGACCCTCCAGGACCTCGACCGCGAACCGGGAGTTGTTGTCGCCGGAAAGCGGCAGGATAGCGGCCACCAGGCTCCCCGTTCCGGGACCGCCGACCGCGGCGGCCGCGACGCCCGCCAGCGGCGCCGAGAGGACGGACGGCGTCCAGGCCTTGGGATCGAAGTCGGCGTCGGGCGGCGGCGGGGGGCTCTGGCCCGCCGCGGCCTCCAGCGCGGAGAGCCTCTCGCCCCAGGGGTGGCTGGGGAAGTACGTGCGGAAATACTGGGCCTGCGCCGCGAGGGTTGTGGAGTCGCCGGCCATGGCCGACTGGTACGCCATGAACCACACGGCCTCGGGGCCGGGGGAATTCTGCCCGTAACGCTTCGCGAACTGCCCCAGTTCGTCCTGGGACAGGTTCCGGAAGCTCGCGTTCAGGCCGCGCTGGGCCGCGCCCTTCACTTCCGGGGAGTCGGAGGCGAGCGCGGCCGCGTACGACTCCGCCGCAGCGGGGTACCGGCCGAGAAGCCACAGGGCGTTGCCCTCGCTCAGCTTCTGCGGAGCGAGCTCGCGGGCGCCCGCGCCGCTTGCCCGCTCGAGGTTGGCCCTGGCCGCCTCCAGGGCTTCCTGGGGCCGTCCCAGGCTCACCAGGACCTGCGGGATCCTCTGGCGGGCCTCGAGCGTCCGGACCCCGTCGGGATAGCCGGAGGCCAGGGCCGTGTAGCGCCTGTACGCCGAGTCGTAGTCCCGGGCCAACTCCGAGGAGACCCCCGCCCCGAAGAGCGCGTCCTGGGTCGCGGGGGAGGACGGGTTGCGGTCCAGGAAGGCCGAGTAGGCCCTGGCCGCACCCGCGTAGTCGCCTTTCCTGAAGGCCTCCGCCCCCTGGGCGAGGAGGGGGTCCGCCGTCTGGGAGGGTCCCCCGGACGGGGCGGTCCCGGGCGTGCCGCCGTCGGGGAAGGTGCTCAGCTGGATGCAGGACGGAAGCGCAAGAAGGGCCGCGAGGGCCAGGAGGCCGGGGAGGAGCGGGAAACGGGCAGGACGGTGGCGGTCTGTCGAGTTTCGCATGGGTGGGCTCATCGGGGCGGTCGGGGACGCCCGGTTAAGCGGCGAGGCATTGGGTGACGGCGCAAGCGCCGGGGATTTGAACGGACGAAGCAGGGGGACGCTAACGGCCAATGCGGACGACCGGAGCGGGGCGCCCGGAGTTCGGGCGGCCTGCGTTCCGGCGCATCGACGGCTCTCCGGATGCAAACGGCAAGGCTTGTTTCCGAAGATCAAGGCGCTGAAGACGGGCCCCGAAATCGAAGCCCTGAAGACGGAACTTGAAAACCCGGAAAACCGAGGGACAAAAGGCCGAAAAAGGAGCCCGGTGGGGCATCTGAACGGCGCATCGCGCCAAGCGGGGCATGGACGCGCACTTGCGGGAGGACGTCGGTACGTGTGGCGTCCCCGGAAAGGCGTCAGGAACCGGGTGGAAATCCCAAGGCGCGGGGAAATCCATGACTGACGGTATCGGACGTGACCGATCGCGATGAAACAACGTGTGGATGCACTACATGACGCAAGGCACATGTTGGAAGACGTAAGGCGCAAGGTGTAAGGCAGAAGGCGGAAGGCGCAAGGCAGAATTGCTCTAGAGCAAGTCGAAAAAGCAAACAATATTGCTGATAGCACAAGGCATAATTCGCAAATCGAAGGTTAAAGATCAAGGAGCTATGCGAATAGAGCGAGACATATTGCACAAGGCCAATTGAACAAGGCATATAGTGTAAGGCAGATTGAACAAGGCATATTGCGTAAACAGGATAGAGTTAGGGCGATTGCACAAGCCGGATAATGCAAGGCCGATTGCGCAATCCTGATAGCGCAAGGCCGATAACACAAGCCGGATAGCGCAAGACCGATTGCGCAATGCGAAAGCCGGAAGCCCCAGCAGGCCGAAAACGACCGTCCATCGGGCTTTCCGGCAAAGGCTACGCTGCGCGAGTTCAAAAGCCCAGCTGGGAAAGGAGATCGTTCACCGCGCCCTGGTCCAGCCTGTTCTCGGCGCCGGGGCCCATGAGCTCGGACGGCTCGCCGGAGAGCTTCTCGAGCATCTTGTCGACCTCCTCCTGGGCGAACTTCTCGGTCTCCTCCTTGGGCCTGTTCGACTCCGCGTCTTCGTGGTGGGCCTTGATCTTGGTGTCCACCGCGACCAGCATGGAGAGGAGCTGGACCTGGATGTCGCTTATCATGCCGACTATCTTCTTGATGCGCTGTCCGGAAAGGTCCTGAAAGGAGAGCGCCTCCATGATGTTGGTGAGGTGCTTGGTCGTGTTCTGGATGAGGTTCTCCGACGAGGCGACCGCGGTCGCCACGGCGTCCCGGTCCTTGGTGAGGATGGAGGTGTAGGCGCCCCCGCCGCCGGTCCCGTTGCCGCCCCCTCCGCCCGGCACGGCCCCCGCAACGATCAGGCCGTCCAGCTCCCCGACCAGCTCCCCTATCTCCGCCAGGCCCGCCTGAAGCGCCCCGCCGGAGCCAGCGTCCGGCGAGGGAGCGGGTGCGGCCTCCGGTTCGGGAGCGGCCTCCGGCCCGGGGGCTGGATCCAGCGCCTCGGCTGGGAGCTCCTCCTTCACGCCTTCCAGGGGCAGGACCTGGTCCAGGAAGATGGTGCCCGCGGTCTGGTTCATCTTCTTGAGGGTGGTCCTGTTCTCCTCGTTGGCCGTGTGGGTGTAAAGAAGCTTCAGGAGATCCGGGATGGGCAGGTTGTAGTAGCCGTCGTCCTCGCCGGCCTTGAGCGCCATGGCCGAAAGCCCCTCGGCCGCGCCTTCGGCATCGAAACCGCCCTCGGAGGCGTCCTGGCGCATCTTCTTGATGTGATCCTTCACGGTCTCGTTGGTGCAGAACTCGTAGAGCGTCTGGAAGACCACGTCCAGCTGGAAGGAGACCCTGAACTTCGGCTCCGCGAGGGGTGGCGCCTGCGGCTCCGGGTGGGGCGGCGCCTCCGGCCCTGCGGCGTCCGGCGCCGCGGAAGGGCTCCCTTGCGCCTCGACCGCGAGCGTCCTGGCCAGCTCCCTGAGCCGCGAGAACTTCCGCATGAACTCTCCGGAATCGGCACCTGCGGGGCCGGGAGAGGCATCGGCGGCTCCGGGGCCGGACGAGACGTCGGCGGACGGTATCAGGAAGGCCAGCGAACTCATGGCCCTGAGCTCGCCGTTCAGGCTCTCCATGTCGGCCTGGATCAGGTCCGCTATGTCCATGATCTGGAGGGAGGCCTTCTCGGTTATCTCCACGACCTCTTCCAGCTGCCCCTTGGCGTTCTCCAGATCCGCCCCGGTGCGCGAGAGCCCGGAATCCTCCACGGGAAGCTCGGTCACGGAGATGGAGAGCTGGCGGGCCAGCTGGCCGATGCGCCCGAAGAGCTCCTGGGAGATCTCCTGAAAGAAACCGCCCGCGTCCGCCCCCTTGGGGAGCGCCGCAGGAAGCGGGTCTGGGGCCGCAGGGAGGGCCTGCGGGGCCGCGGGGACCTGGCGGGCCTGCGGAAGCTGGGAGCTCACTGGGCTCAGCACTCCCATCGCGGTGTTGGCCCTGACCAGCTCGGGGATGACCCGTATCTCGTAGATGACGTCTCCGGTGCTGATCCGGAACTCGCCCACACCGACCTCGAAACCGATGACCCGGGGACTTTCGCTCATCGAAGCCTCGCAACGGCCCCCGCAGGGGCCTCAAGGGCCTGGGGCAGGCGCCCCCCGGAGGCCCGGGGTGTCAATCCAGTACCCTCACGAGCCGCCTGAACCTCAGCACGAACAGAGCCCGGCCCGGCCAGGGGCGGGCGGAGGAGACCTGGCAGGCCAGGCGCACGGGGGCCAGCTCGCCGGGAGCCGGGCACAGCGACCCGTCCTCCGAGAGCCTGAAGCCGGGGACGTCCAGCGCCAGCGTGAAGGCCCCGCGCACGGGTCCCTCGCCGCGGGCGATGAAGCTCGCCCTGCGTCCGGGCCGTTTCAGGACATGACCCCAGTGCCCGGCGCGGGCGCCGGCGCTGTGGAGGAAGACGGGGTGGAGCCCCGGCTCCAGAAAGGCCGCCAGATCCATTTTCTCGCCACCCGGCACGCCGCCGCGCCTTCCGCGGCGGCGGCGCGCGGGTGAGGACGTCATTGCCTGCTTTAGGGACCTTCCGGCGCGGCCTCCGGCCGCGCCAGGCGGGCGGGCCTCCCGCGAGCGGGCGGATCCAGTTTGAGCCTTGCGCGCCCGCGTCCGGAGACGTTTATTCTAACAGAGCCCCCCTGCACCCGTCAATCGCGCCGGGCTTGAGGATTACGAACTTGAGGGCTTGAGGATTGCTGGCGTTGAAGTCCTGTTGCGGCGCAGGAGACAGACCGACCGAGCCCCGAAGCGGACTTTCCCCGATGCCGCCGATGCCGTAAGCAACCTCAGGCTACGTTCCCGGACCATACTGCCGCAAGCCCGCCTTGAGTGGCGCTGTCACCTCTGGGCGCATCCGGAAGCCTTTCGTGGCGGACGCAAGCTGCCCCGCATCAGTCATACAGCTCATCGCGTGCGCTCAAATCGAACCATAATCAACTCTCTTCGCCCAACGCTACGGTGCCCTTGAACGGCGCATGCCGGGACGAGCGTGCCGTCTCAACAGGGGCAGAGACATCGCCGCCGTGTGCCCACGCTCGACTGCGCCAGGAGCCGGAGCCGACCGTGCCCATTTGAAATAACTTCTCAAACTGGCCGTGCCGCGCGGCCTTGGCTACCCTAACCGGCAGTGCCATGCCATGCCCCCTCTGGTGATATAATTGATTCCACTGCGAAAACCCTCCACCTCGACAGGGAAGCGGAACTTTATGCGGCCATAGCATTGGCATCCTTGCGCTAAAGCCTTAAACCACCGCACATCTGCGCACCCTTTATCCAGATACTCGGCCCTCAAATGACTGCCAGGAGGTGAGGGGGAGGTTTTTTGCAGTGGAATCATAATTCTCAAACTGGCCCCCCCTCATCGTTGCCGCCTCCACGTTGTTGTCAGTGGTCAGTCCTTGCAGTCGATGCCTTGTTGCTACCAACACGTTTCTGCCGCTAACCTGAGCACTCGCCGCCCCTCTCCCGGCGACTGCCTTCTTTGCCATCGGCAAGTCGGAGCCGCAGGCCCCTGTTGCCGTCCGCACCCTGTCGCCACCGGCCTCCCCAACCGCAGGCCCGCCGCGATGTCACCCAGAACTGAGGCCCGGAACCGAACCATGCTCCTCTCCACCGTCATCATGACCAGAAACGAACGCAGGAACATAGAGGACGCCGTCAGGAGCTGCGCCGGGCTTCCCGGGGAAATCCTGGTAGTGGACCACTCCAGCTCCGACGGCACCCAGGAACTGGCGGCCGGGCTGGGATGCCGGGTAATCCCGGAGGAGCTTGCCGACATCTCCCTCGCCCGCAACATGGCGATCGACGAGGCGAAGGGGGACTGGATCCTGTTTCTGGACGCGGACGAGAGGATGACGCCGGGGCTGGCCGGGGAGATAGCGGCGCACCTGGAGGGCGGGCGCCGCGAGGCCGCGTCGTTCCGGAGACGCAACCGGGCCTTCGGGAGGGTAATGCGTTTCGGGCCGCTGTGGCCGGACAGGGTGATACGGCTCTTCCCCCGAGGCGAGGTCCGCTGGGAGGGGCTGGTTCACGAAAGGCCTCTCACCTCCCTGCCCGTCGCCAGGCTCCGGGGCTCAGTAGTCCACCACACCTACCCTGACTTCGGAACCTACATCGCGAAGCAGGCCCTCTACGCCCGGCTGTGGGCCGAGAACGCCCGCCGCCGGGGGAGATCGGCCACCCCGCTCAAGGCCTTCACGAGGGCGGCGTTCGCGTTCCTGAAGATGTCGCTCCTGAAGCTCGGGCTCCTGGACGGCCCGGCAGGCTGGTGCCTGTGCTGGTATTACTCCGGGGCCTACACCCTGGGCAAGTACCTGCTCCTCGCGGACGGCGGGACGCCCGGTGGCCGAGGCGAGGCGGCAAAGGACGCCGGGGTAATTGAAGCCGGAAGCCCTGGAACCGGCGGGCCGCAGAAGGCCACGGCACCTCGGAAGGCCGGAAAAGGCCGCCTTGCCCCGGCCAAGCACGAAGGCACGACCGACGGAAATGATGAAGACCTTTGAGGCCAGATAGAGCACGCAGGCAGCCCTGACCATGCCCGGAACGCTTCGGGGCGTTCCATCCGGCCCCGTACCGGGCTGAAGAGGAAAATGCCGGGGAAAGCCAAACAAGTGTTGACATCGGACTCCCTCTGGAGTATAAATCCTGATTACGGGCGAAGGTTCCCATGATCCTGCCCGCATGTGATCTTTTGCGGGAATAACTCAGTGGTAGAGTGCAACCTTGCCAAGGTTGAAGTCGCGGGTTCAAATCCCGTTTCCCGCTCCAACTGCGTCTTTCGGCATAGTCGACGACGTCCTCTGAACGGGGATTCTCCTGGATCCATAAGGGTTTAGGCGGATCCCCGTTTTCGTATGCCATCGATTTCTGTCGTTGACAGCCGGGACCTCGGTAGGTATGTTTGTAGGAAAGTCGCCTCGCAGCCAAAATCATTCCTTCCGGGGACGGAAATGTTGACCATTAAACAGATTGAGAACTCTCAGCCGGGTCAGTCCGCCTTCAAGCTTTGCGATGGCGGGGGGCTAGCAGACTGTTGCAAAAGGCATTACCAGAGAATCAGCTAAAGTCAAAAAGTCTGCTAGACCTCCTCAAAAGGCACCTTGGGAAAACCCGCCCGGACGGGGCAGCCCTTGGCTTGAGCGCGAAGCGGCCCAAAGCGCGGAACCAGATCGCTCGCCTTAAATCCCCGCGAAACGGGGGAGATAAAAGACCCGCCTCTTCAGCCGTAACTAAGCGGACGAGACTTCGTCAGCGGGTTAGCTATAATGAAGGCACGGAGCCTTTCGTTTGGAGAAAACGCGAAGTTAGGGGTAGCCAGTTGAAAAATACTCTTAATAATTTCGGCAGTAAAACATTAAACCGTAATTCCCATTATTTTTTTGTGCTATTTTATTCCTCCTTAAAACAAATGCTAATAAATAAATCATGAAAAGGGTCCTTAAACTGGCCTTATATATAGGCTTCCGTTATTAAACAATGGATAATTGATATAGATCAATAATAAATACATTCATATATTTACGTGTGATTCTATATAGTTAACACCCAAAGATAAAATATGAAAATTAAAAGAAATTGATTTCATTTCTTATAGAAATCAAAAACTGAATGACGTTTGCCCAAGCCTTAGGAGGAGAGTGGGCAGGGCCGCAAGGAAGTTTCGAGGTATCGCCGGAAGTCTTACTGGACCATTGTAATGGGGGGTACGATATGCCAGCTACCAGTAAATGTATATTACTCAGACAGATTGATTGAAACACATAAATTATTATTAAAAGATATAAAAGACTATTAAAATAGCTCAATAGGCACTATTAATATATAGCCAATTCGATTTCTATATATAAATAATACCATATATTGTGTTGCTGGCTAAGGATTATCTATAAACTAGTATATTTACATATTTTGCCGAAATAACTGAAACCTTTTGATTGCATCGAAATAGAGCTTGATCTGATGAGGTATTTATTGTATATTTTTATAGCCCGTAAAAATTAGGGCTTCTTTTATGGAAAAGTTAAATATGACTGATTTAATCGATGGGCCGGGACAGCCGGAGGCCGGGGCGGGACAGCCGGAGGCTTCGGCAGGACAGCCGGATGCCGCTACGGGACAGCCGGAGGCTGCGGCGGGACAGCCGGATGCCGGGCATGGAAAGGCGGAGGCTGCGGCGGGACAGCCGGAGGCCGGGCATGGAAAGCCGGAGGCCGCGGCGAGACAGCCGGAGGCCGGGCATGGAAAGCCGGAGGCTGCGGCGGGACAGCCGGAGGCAGCGGCGGGACAGCCGGAGGCCGTTACGGGACAGCCGGAGGCCGCTGCGGGACAGCCGGAGGCCGCGGCGGGACAGCCGGAGGCCGCTGCGGGACTGCCGGAGGCCGCGACGGGGCAGCCGGAGGCCGTTACGGGACAGCCGGAGGCCGCGGCGGGACTGCCGGAGGCCGGGCATGGAATGGCGGA
>JAISFS010000123.1 GCA_031263485.1 Deltaproteobacteria bacterium
GATTTCCCGGCGGGTGCGTGATACCGGGGCAGGAGAAAGGCCCGGGGACGGGCGGAAATGCCGGAGAGCCCATTTCTTGAAGCGGAAAGAGACCGTTTCAGGCCGTCAGGCCGGGGAGACGAAATGAAGCTGTACAGGGCGAAAGAGACCGCGGTCTCGCTGTTTTACCGCGCAGGTGCGATAGTCCTCTTCGTTTTGCTCTGGCAGCTGAGCTGCTCCGCGGGACTTGCGCCGGAGACCTTCGTGGCTTCCCCCGTAACTATCCTGAAGACGCTTTGGCAGTACGCGCAGGACGGCTCCCTTTACCGGAATTCGATCGTGTCGCTCTCGAGGGCCTTCTACGGGTTCGTGCTGGCGGTGGCAGTGGCGGTGCCGATAGGCTTCATGCTGGGGGGATGGTTCATGAACTTCGAGAGGGTCGTGGGCCCCCTTCTGACGTTTCTGGGCCAGTTCAACCCATTCGCGCTCTTCTCGGTGTTCCTCCTCCTGTTCGGCATAGGCGAAGTTTCCAAGGTGGCCATGATCTTCTGGGTGGCCATCTGGCCGGTCCTCTTCAACGCGTCGCTGGGGGTGAAGACCGTGGATCCCCTCCACGTGAAGCTCGCCCGTTCCATGGGCATGGGCAGGGTGAAACTGCTGTGGAAGATAGTCATACCCAGCTCGGCGTCGTTCCTGTTCGCGGGACTGAGGCTCGCGGCGGCGACGAGCTTCTTCATGCTCATCCCCGCCGAGATGATGGGGGCATCACGCGGGCTGGGCTGGCTCATCATGAACGCTCAGGTGAACTACCAGATCCCAAAGCTCTATACCGGGACCCTGGTGATCGTGGTCTTCGGGATCCTGATCGACTGGCTCTTCAAGTTCCTGGAAAGGAAGGTGGTGGTCTGGAAAGAGGCCAAGGAGATGTGATGCGGCGACGCGCCGGGTCGGTCAGGCGGGACGCGAATGACGCCCTCGCGAGGTACTGGGCGCTCGCGGCGCTCCTGGCCCTCTGGGAACTCTCGGGGAGGCTCGGCTGGGTGGACCAGGCGTTCATGCCGAGCCTCTCGGCCACGCTGGTCGCGGTCTTCGAGATGTGGGAGAGGACGCATCTGTTCATGCACGTCATGGTCTCCCTCGCGCGGGTGACCGCCGGACTCCTCGCCGCGGCGCTGATAGGCGTCCCCTCGGCGTATCTCCTGGGCAGGGTTTTCCCCGGGGTCGCCGAACGGGTCGAGGCGCTCCTCAGGGTCTTCGCTCTCATAAACCCCTACTGCGTCTTCCCCCTGTTCGTGGTGTTCTTCGGGGCGGGCGAGGTCGCGAAGGTGGCCGTGCTCGCCTGGGTGAGCCTCTGGCCGATATTCTTCGGGACCCTTTCCGGGACGCGCGCGGTCGATCCGAATCTGGTCAGGACCGCCAGGAGCATGACCGCCGGGCATCTCGCGGTCTTCCGGAAGGTGGTGCTTCCCGCGGCGTCCCCCTCGATCTTCAACGGCATGCGCATCGGCGTGGAAATGAGCTTCTTCATCCTCATAGCGGCCGAGATGACCGGTGCCACGGCGGGGCTGGGCTGGATAGTCCACAGCGCGGGGGCCTTGAACCAGGTGCCGAGGATCTACGGGGCGGGGCTTTGCATCGTCGCCTTGGGCGTGCTCCTGAACCGTTCGCTTCTGTTTTTCCGGGACGGCCTTTTCTTCTGGAAGCCGGGAACCGACCCTCTCACCGGAGCCCGGACCGGAGGAGGCTCCCGCCGGATAGGGCCGCGCGGCGCGGCGGTCGCGGCGGCGGTCTTCGCGGCCGTCATGGCCGTGGGCGCCTACGAGATCTGGCGGGCCGAGATCATGCTGAACGATCCGGGCGAGATCCCCGAGTATCGGGTTTGGACGGAGTGACGGGCAGGCGCCGATAAACGGGGGACGGACGGATTTCGGGAGGGCGCGGGCTCAGGGCTGTCGGCAGCCGCCGATGGGCGGGAGTCCGTCGGGAGGTAAGGCGCCGACGTCGACACGGACGCGCGTGATCGGCCCGCGCGTGACTCTTGAGACCGTGCGCGGCTGAACGGCCATGCGGACTGGACGAGTGGCGGGAAGATCACGGTCGCGCGGACCGGATGCGCGGACGGACATGACGCGGCAGGTGACGGATGGGAGCGTTCTGGAGGAAATACGCCTGCATAGCCGTCTTCCTGGGCGGCTGGGAATTCTTGAGCCGGACGGGCCTCATCAATCCGGTGTTCTTCCCGCCGTTTTCCGTCGTGATGGAGACGGTCTGGCGGATGACCGTCCAGGGGACGATGGTCACGCACGTGAAGGTCAGCCTCACGCGGGCGCTTTCGGGCTTCGCCATCGCGGCGGCGCTGGGGGTTCCGGCGGGCCTCGCCCTGGGCACCCGGTTTTCGGGGCTCAGGCGGACGCTGGACATCCCCTTCGAAGTGCTTTCCCAGATAAACCCGTTCCTCCTGTTTCACGTGCTCATTCTCTTCATGGGGATAGACGAGGCCCCGAAGATAACCATCGTCTTCTGGACCTGCCTGTGGCCGATACTCTTCAGCACCATGAACGCCGCCTCCGGAGTGAACCCCCAGCTCGTCAAGGCGGGAAGGGCGTTCGGACTGGGGAGGCTGGGGCTGGTCGTGAAGGTCGTGGCGCCCGCCTCGTCGCCGTTGATCCTCTCCGGGCTTAGGCTGGCATTGGGATATAGCATGTTCATGCTGGTAGCGGCAGAGATGATGGGGGCCTCCCGCGGGCTCGGCTGGCTCACCCTCACCAGCCAGGAGACCTTCCAGCTGAACCGGATGTATGCGGCGGTGTTGGTGATAGCTTTCCTGGGCCTCGCGCTGGACGGGGCATTCCGGCTTGTCGGACGCCGGCTTCTGGACGCGTCCAGGGAGGCCTACATGAACGTCTCCGACTGATTCGGGCCCCCCTTTCCGGGTCGCCGACCGGAAGACGGTCGGACTGGGCCTCGGGCGGTTTCACACTGGCGATTTTGAAGGCCCCGTTCAGGGCCTTCGGCAGAAGCGGGGTCCCAAGCGCTTTCGGGCGCCTTGCGGCCCCACACGACCGCGCCGGCGGGACCCGGACTCCCCTCAAACTGTCTGCGGGGTAGGGGGAGGACGGGTCCCCCCGGCGCCTATATGCGCCGGACGCAAGGGACACCGCCGCACGTTCCGGCCCATGCGGCCGGGACGCGCGGGCGCGGCCGGTCGCGGGCCCCGGCGTTGGCAACGGTATCGGCCATGGAGCCGGCATCGGGCACGGCTCAGGTCTTGTCCTTCGCTTCGGCTTCGACCGCAAGCGCGTCGGCGTCGCGTCGGACGGGACCCGCCCGGCGAGGGGCGTTGCTTCCAGGAAAAAGGGAGATGACATGAACGGACTGCTTCCCGCAAACCAGCGAAATCCCGGGACAATACGGGCCGCCAGGCCTGCGGATCCCGCGAGCTGCCGGGACGGAGCGCCGGTCAGGCGGAGGCGGCGGCTGGCCGTCTGCGCTTGCCTTGCGGTCCTGGGAGCGGCCTGCGTCTCGCTTGCGGAGGATCTGAGGGCGGAGCGGGAGATCGCGCTCGGCTATTCGAGTATCGGCGGCGGCGTGGCACTGAGCGTGGCCATTGCGAACGGCTATTTCGCGGAGGAGGGAATAGAGGTCACTCCGGTGAAGGTCGTCATTGAGGATTTCGCGGAAGCCGTTTCATCGGGGCGGATAGTCGCTGGAGAGCTCGACGGCCAGGTGCTGGGGCTTTTCCGGGACGGCGCCCGTTTGGGGCCTTCGGCGGGTCTTTACAGCGGGTTTTTGGAGATTCTCGCTAGCGTCCGGCCGCCTTCCGGGAGAACAAGGCTCGCCGTGGAGAGCCTGGGAGGCGGTCCGGCGGTCGCCGCGGCGAGGCACTACAGGAGCGCGGGAATCGATCCGGACTCCGAAGTCGCGTGGTTGGAAATTCCGCAGGAAGACCTTTTGGACTACTTGAGCCACGGGAAGGCCGATGCGATTGCCCGCTGGGAGCTTGAAAAGGCGAAGCCGGCAGGAGGCCGCGGCGGGGGGGAAGGTCACGGCGTAGCTGATCCCCATAGGACGGCCGGGCACGGGGCGGCGGCTGAACACGGCGGGACGGCCGGCCGCGGGACGGCGGCTGAACACGGTGGGACGGCCGGCCACGGGGTCGCGTTCGGGAACGTGGAGACGACCGGTCAGCAGGTTGGTACAGGGCATGGTGGAGAGGGTCAGAGTCAAGAGTCAGGTGATGAGGGCGGAGACGAGCCTGACGATGGGGAGGAAACGCCTTGGAAGGTGCTGTACAGCGCCTCGGCTTCACTGCCTCTCCCCCCGGATGACGGCAAGGCTTCCGGCAACCCTCATGCCGGGCACACGGCCGCCAGTCATTTCTTCACCAGTTTCGTGGTACTGGGAAGGGATCTCTACGGGAAGGACCCGGCGCTTGCAGCGGCGGTGACGCGGGCATGGATCCGGGGCGCCGCGCGGACTGGCGAGGACGTGGCAAAGGCGGCTCGCCTGGCCACAGAGGCAGGGATCTGGGAAGGGGAGGCGAAGGGACTGGAAAAAGAGCTTTCGAGGTACATGTGGATGCCGGGCGTGGCTCACGCGAAAGAACACCTGAAGGTCTACATCAGGGAATGGGTAAAAAGAGGGCTCCTGCCTCAGGAAACCGATGAGGCGGTATTCTTCGGCGGCCTGTTCATCCAGGCGTTGCCGGATTTGAACTGATAGCCGCCTCGTACGGTAACCCGAACCGACCCGGAGGCAAGCGTCTCTCCAATGGATTGGCGATGGCAAGGCGCGATGAGCAGGGCTTAGGGGCAAAGGGCATTAAGGGCAGGGTATGAATGAGAGGCAAGTCAGGCGGGTTATAGGGGTAAAGAACCGTTCCGTGCCGGGAGTATTTGCGCTGGCAGGATGGACGAGTCCGGGGTTGGCCGAAGATCCGAATGGCCGCGGGATGTTCGGGGCAGATCCATCCGGGCGGACGTACGGTTCGACTGATATGACAGGGTTCATCCCGTACTGACGCCGTCCGTGAGCCGCTGGGAAAGTCAGCTTGAGGCGGCCCCGGTCGGATAGAGCGGGGACAGGACGGCGGGAAGCCAGATATAGTTTCGGTAACAAGAGTTGTGTGCCGTAAATAAAAGTGAAATTCAGGGTACTGTGAAGACGATGATGTAGCGGCGATCACTGATGTTCCTGCGGAGAGATTAAACGCGGTTATCCTGATTCTTGTAATAGCGGCGTGAAGGGATGATATGACTGCCGTTCCGTCAAGGATCAGGACCGGAAGAACGGCGGTGTCTCAGTCGATACGGACAATAAATCCGATTATATGCTGAGGTGGAAGTGAGATGCAAAGCAATACGATTGACGGTCGAGACATGCGGTATGAAATGTTAATTATTAAGAGATCGAGTAAACGAGATAAAAAATGTGGATGTTCAAGGTGTCGGGTGCGCGAATTCCGGCAGATGGAATCGTTGACCAGATAGGGATATCGATGGAAAATGTCGGAAAGATGAACGGCGGACATGAAAATTCAACAAAGTTAATGAATAAGGTTTTCCGAAAATTGTTGACTGGTCAGTGCGATCTGCATTAATATTTGGATCGTAACAGAAAAATCAAGCCTGTCGGCTTTCGCCATCCCGGCTACAGGCAGTGGGACTCATGCCTATCTCCGGAACGATGATCGAATTCCCGTTCGGTGGCATGATCCGACCGTAGGCCGGTCGCGGATGTGGCGGTGGTCGCCCGGGCTAGATTATCAAAAGCTTTCCGGTTGCCGTACCCGCTGGCACGGCGGCCAAACGTGACCCGAAGAGGGCCGTCCGGACGAACCCGGAGGTCTCGGGTCCGGATCATCGGGGCTCCGGTTTCGGTGAAAAAATTTTCAGGGGCAACGATGGCGGGTTGGGCACCTGCCTGAGCCGTCCCTGACGACGGACCGCGGCAAAACCGCGGACGCGTCTTGGGCCTGACTCACCGGAGCGGGCTAAAGGCGGACCGTACGGCATGGATAAGAGCCTCGCGTCGCGGAAGGTCACCTGAAGGGCCATCCAGGCGGCAAGGCCGACGGCAATGACATATGAAGGCGGTGGGTCAATCCCGGCGCCGACGGGCGGCATAAGGCCGCTTGAGTCGCTCAATCGAGCGACGCGTTGGCTGGCAGTGGCTTTCGGGATTTCGGTGCCGGCCAATCTGTCGGAAATAATCACTTTGGAACAAAGTCAGGCCGCGTTGCAAGAGCGCGTGAGCGGCATGTCTCCATGTCTGCGAACGGACGTCGTTATGCGAAGCGGTGGGGATAACTGCATCCCCGATCGAAGCGCCCGTGCCTTATCCTATACGAATAATAACCGATCTTGACTGGTCGTATTGAATTTCGTAACGCATGGTCTTCAAGAAATACCAGTGACCGAGGCAACCTAGCCCGTGAGGCGGCGTACGACACGCACGTCAACGGTTAACGGTCAATTTTGGTCGCGCCTGGCGGCAAATATCCGGGGATTGTCAGAATGTCTCAAACACAAAGCCACATGCCGGTCTAAGCGGCATCGCGGTGGATTGGCCCTCTGTCAAGACGTTGCCGAGAGGCGGGGGATGAAGAGACACGATCTATGTTTTCTCCGGGGAATCGCCATGACTGAACGTGATTGTGCGAGCGGCCTGTTGACGCGGCATGGAAGGATGCTGGTGTCGTATCGCGATAACGCCAAGTATTCAGATTGAACCCGAATTGGCGGACGATTACGGATCAGTCACCAAAACGGAGATAATGAAGGATTGCTGATTTTCGAATATCGGGTTAGGCCCTGAGCGAGAAGGCTTGGAATTATTGTCATCGTGATGCGAAACGGACGAAATCGTTTCGGAAAAGTCAGAGCCTTACGTCAAAGAGATTCGGGAAGACAGCGGAAGGTTTCTGAAGGCCGGAACGACACGGCATAGGAGACGTGACTTATCCGAAACTTCACGGTAAAGGAGACGTGACTGTATCCGAAACGTCACGGTAAAGGAGACGTTACTGTATCCGAAACGTCACGCATTTGAAACGCGATTGTATCCGAAACGTCACGGCATCGGAGTCGTGACTGTATCCGAAACGTCACGGCATCGGAAACGGCTAGGTCAAAGGAGGTATGAAGCATGAACGCCTGCAACTGCGCGAGAGGCGCGTAGCCGCCGGACAAGGCGGTACCCTCCCGTGCGGGGCGAAGGCGCGTCGGCGTTTCAGGGCGCGGACGCGCTGACAGCCCTTCTTCAGGCGCGGGGGGGGCGCCCGGGGGTTTTGGGGCTCTGGAGAGGTTCAGGGCCATCTAGCGGACTGTCACGCAAAACAGTCGTCGGAAAAAATCTCGACGAAGGAGGTGACGATGGAATCTTGCCTGGCCGTATTGAAGGGTTAAGGACGCCGGGGTTCCCCGAAGCCTAAGGGGAGCCGCCGCGTCCGCCTGCTGCATGAAAGCCGCTGGAGGCGAACGGGGCGAGGGTACGCCCCGCGGCGCGTGGACTATGGCCCCGACCTGGCCTTATCCGCGTAAGCCCCCTGAGGCGTCCATGCGATGGGCATTCGCGATGTGGATAAACGTGCAAGGAGAGAAACTTCAAGGAGCTTATGATGAAAGTTCAAGCGGTTATTTTAGCGGTATTGTCGGTCGCGCTGATTTTGACGGCTGCGCCGAGGGACGCGGCGGCAGAGTCCCCGGTAACCTTTTCGGGTTACCTGAGGCTCAGGAACATCGCGCTGGGCGGATTTTTTCCCCAGAGCGGGGACGTGGACAAGGCAAGCGACAATTATTTCGTCTCAAGGCTTAGGGTCAACGTCGATTTCAAGCCCAACGACAGGGTTGAGATCAGATGGAGGTTTCACGGGCCTCACGGAGCCCGTTGGGGGACCACCGCCACGAGGCAGAACGAGGACTTCTCGCTTTTTTCCCAGTATTTTTACGGGGTCGTGAAGACCGACTGGGGAACGATAAGCGTCGGCCGCGTGAGCTACGACATAGACTCGGCCGGCCTGAGGACGCTGGGGTACGCCCCGGTATGGGGATGGAACGGTTATTCGAATATATTCGACCGCGATTCGGAAAACGACGGCATAATGTACTTCAACAAGTGGGACAACGGATTCGGGCTGAAGGCCTTCTACGTCAAGAGGGCGCACGGACTCCCCGCGCTAACTTCGGGAGGCGTCAGCTATTTCCTCAAGGACGCCGACTACGACCGCTACTCGATCGAGCCGTTCTATCAATGGGATACCGGAGGGGTGTCGCTGGCCCTCCAGTACGACAGGAACAACTTCAATTACTCGTACTCAAACAACATAGCGGCAGGAAGCCTTCCCGACCCGACGGTCGACACGAATTACGTCGTGACGGTGAACCCCGCCTTCTATCAGGGCTGGGCGGTCGGCGGCGACAAGAAGCTGTCGGTCCACGGGGAGTTCAAGTACGCTTTGGGGAAGTTCCGGCGCGGACCGATCGGGGGAGTCGAGCAGAGGGAGATTACCCAGGACGGATTCGGCGGCTACCTCGACCTCGCGTTGGATTACCAGCAAGGCACGGCCGCGCTCGCGGGATGGTACTTCCGCGGCAACGATCAGGGACCGGGGTACAACAGGCCGAATGACTGGAGGGATCACAGCCTGGTTGACGGCGGCGAGGGTTTCTATCCTTTCTTCCTGTTCTACTACGGCAACAACTTTTTCGCGGCGAACGCCACCAGGGATCTCGAAGGCAACCAGCAGCCCGGACACTGGGCAGTGGCTCTGTTCGGCAACCACAACATAAACGAATTCGTGACGCTCAACTACGGAATAGGTTCGTTCCGGAAAACCAACGACTATTACCTTGCCGACGGCAGCACGGCTTCAAGGACGTTGGGAACCGAAGTGGACGTCGGGCTGACCGTGAAGGTCCTCGACAACCTTCTGTGGCAGACCAAGGTGGGCGTCTTCGATACCGGGAAGTATTACAGCGACGTCTACGGACGCTCGGAATTCGACCGGACCCTTTGGGGTTTGGCCAACGAGTTGCTCTTCACGTTCTGAGGAAGCATACGCGCTTTAGCCCTGAGGGCATTAATGATGGCCGCGTCGGGAGAACATGCATCCCGGCGCGGCCTTTCGCGTTCGGGGGAGGACCGCAAGCAAGCATAAGACTGCGGGTGACGAACACCGTCATGTTCCCGCCTCAGGGTACATGCCAGTTATAGTTCACGGTACCCCGCGACTGATGCCTTGCGCGACGTGAGGCTGCGATTTCTCGTTTCCCGAGAGAACCTCGATCGTGGGCTTGCCCTAATAATGGCGAGGGCAACGGCTACCGGTCTTGGAACGCGTCAGGGATGGCTCGAATTGGACTGGAGAACCGTTTCGGGTCCCCTGACGGACAAGGTTCAGACGGTCCAGGTCCTCGAACGGATCCCGGGCTGCTAAAGACCAGTTTGGATCGGAAACGGCTTTGAAGACGTTGCGCCGCGTCTTCACGTGAACACTGGGCTTTGTACGCCGGAAGGAGTGCTGCGGCACCAAGCGGTTGCGTCCTGTGTGCCCTGGACTTCCGAAAACTGACTGCGGCGGGGGTTAGGAAGGGGATCGATGGCGCCTTTGTCTGGAGGCGGCAGGCGACGAAGTCACTCTGCTGGGGGCACGTCCGGGACGGACTCGCCTGGGCGGAAGCGTCTCTTTGTCGAATGCCCCGAAACTGGCCTTGGATCCTGCCTTGACTTGGAATGCTGGCCAGTCGTGCCGCCGCTTGTCGGGATCGCCTTGAGGGTCGACATCGTGCCGGGAACAGAAAATGTGAGACGATGGTGCGACATGCCGCGCGTGGACGGAGTCTTCCGGTGAGACATATGAATGAAGCCGCAGTAATCAGCCAGCGAGGGTTCTCGATGATATGCTTCATGGGGCATCGGAAATCCTAATATGGCGGATAGGCAGTGACGCCGCTGCAATTGGCACGCCAAGCCAATTCTTCTGCCCTCCCAAGAACAACGGCCAGGTGGCGTTGCCAGCCCCGGGTTGGCGTTTCGACTTATTACGGTTCCGTTATGGTTGATATCCTGTGATATACCGGCGATGAATTATTGGTCAATAGGTCAATGGCTGGACGGTGAGATTTTTGCCAACGATGGTTGGCGGCGCAGTCACTCCCGGATTAAGTGTGAACTTGGACTCCCAGCGCCACGCTTGATCCCATGAGAGGCGGGGGGAATGCGGTCAGGGGAAACGGCATCGATGCATATCGGTCGCGAAATTTACATGACATCTCAATTCGTTGGAGGGGAATCTTCATATTCTCTGATACACGTTCGCCGGTGCTAAACCCTATAGAGCCAGATACTATTATGATATTTATCAGCCGCGACTCCCCTGAAGGTGACTCAGATAAGGGTAGCCGAGTGCGAGGCTCGGTTCGGATGGTTATTGTTTGAACCATTTATTTAGGAAGGCAGGATATTTTCCTGCCAAACGGAAACATCTGCCTCGTTTCCTAGATCAGCCAATGGGTCTTCCGTATCTTGGGTCGCGAATGCCAGACTGAAGGTAAAAGATACCTGCTCACATTCGAAACGAGCTTGTTCCTCTTGCTGAATAATCCCCTGACTATTCTTGAGTCGACAGCCATAATACCAAAATAGGAATCGAGGGAATCGGGGTTGACCTTGTTACCGAGTTGCAGTATAAAAAAATAAGGAGTTTGTGACCAACTGCTCTTCTTGAAGAGCCGTTGCCGGAGGTGGACCTCATGCCGCAGAAATTGCCCGCGCTACCCGTCAGTGAGTCGCTTTTTGAAAATCTGAGGCTCAAACAATACCTATATGTCGACAAGACGGCGTATCACCCGATGTTAAGGAACGCGGGCAAGTTCATCTTCTGTTCCCGGCCTCGCCGCTTCGGCAAGTCGCTTACGGTCAGCACCTTGGACGCATTTTTCTCCGGGAAGACGGACCTTTTCCGGAGACTCGCGGCAGAGGAGCTTATGGAATCCCCTGCTTTCGTCCCCAGACCGGTCATCAGGCTGGACATGAGCGAGCCGGCGGACAGTGACACCAAGGAGATATTGGAAGAAAAACTCGCCGAACAACTTAAGGACAATGCAGAGCGGCATGGGGTATCCCTGAGGGGCTCCGATTCATCCGGAGCCTTTTCATCTCTGCTAAGGGATGTCAATAAGTCGACTGGTCAGACAGTAGTCCTCCTGATCGACGAATACGATGCGCCGATCATCAAGCTTATCGAGAGGGAACCGCTTGTATACGACGAACAGTTGCTTGCCGAGACGCGGAAGATCATACGGGATTTCTATTCAAAGATCAAATCCGCAGAAAATAGGATCGATTTTCTTTCATCACCGGTGTCACCAAATTTTCAGGGATGGGCCTATTTTCCCTCCTCAATAACCTGATAGACATCTCACTTAAGCGGAAATTCGGGGCATTCATGGGCTACACCCATGGCGAGGTGGAGCATTATTTCCACCCTTATTTAACAAAGATCGCAATCGGACTTGGAAAGACTGAAAGTGAGTTGTTGAGGGATATCCGCGATTATTTCGACGGATTTTCCTTCGATGGCACTACGGAGCTGTACAACCCGTTTTCCTTGATATCATTCCTCGATGACATGCTAGATTTCCCGGAAACACAATTCACTAACTATTGGATGAAATCCGGATCAAATACCCTTGTCAGAAAGTTTTTGCGGGACAAGGCACTCACTGCAGAACAGTTCCAGGGTATGGTCGTGAACCGACAATTCGCAATTGATCCCGGAGAAATCGACAAGACGTCTCCGGCAGGATTTCTCTACCAGGCAGGCTACCTGACGCTCAGGACCAAAAGTGCGGCACCGTATACCCTTGACTACCCAAATCTTGAGGTCCGCTCTGCCGTTTCCACCCTATTTCTTGAAAACATCGTATCTTCAACCTCCTGGGACGCTATCGGTGCGTTAGGCCAAGAGCTGAAACGACACCTCTACGGCGGGGACGTGCCTGGCATGGTCAGCGACATGTACCGGCTTTTCGTCGGCATAATCTACTCAGATCACTCGGACGCATTCCTCAAGCTTCGGGACGGGCGCAAGGGCGAAGGAGTCCAGGACGCGTCTGGCACTGACTTACCTGAGGACATGGAACGGGAACAGGCGGCGGCTCTTGTCGAGAAACTTCTCATGACGAGGGGGGAGAGTTTCTACCGCTCCGTCCTGCATGCCGCCCTGTGGACGGCAGGCGCCAAGGTGACCGCAGAGAAGCGCGAGAACCGTGGTCGGCTGGTTCTGGAGGTTGACTGCGGCCATCTGACCTACGTCATCGAACTGAAGACGGTGAAGAATGCCCGAGGCGGGGCTGCGGCGGCAAAGGCAGGCATGGTCCAGATGCTTAGGAAATGCTATGGCCTCAGTTCTCCAAGGCCCATCCGCGTGTCACTGGCTTTCGGCAAGGCGGAAAGGAACATCGTTGCCTGTCGCTTCAAGGGGGACGGGAAGGAAACGGTCGTCAAGATCCAGAGGCTTGAAAAGGCTTCATCGGCGCATGCGGACAGTCCTCCCACAGCGGCCTCAGCCGCTCGTAAATCGAGGACTGCGAGATAGCCTGGAGCGTGACGTCTGCTCTCCTCGGACAGGCCTGCTTTTCTATCGGTGACTTTGGAGACTTGCGATGATTCGGTTCGTCGTTCCGGTGATTTCGACTTCCAGCCCGGACGACTGTGTGATCGCACTTTGTCGTTTGCGTCATCGCGGTTTTGTAGCGATGCTCTCTAAACGAGCGACGCGGCAACGTCTGTCATATAATTTGGATTCTCGTCGGGAAGTGCGGGTGATCGTAAGATGGAAACGTCGGTGAGACATGATGTCGATTTGATGATGATGACTGACATGGGTATTATTATAAATTAACTGGAGAATCGCTCAGGATGGCACGTAATCGGGTGGTTCTTTCATGGAGTTGAGAGGTTCAGGATCTGGTGGATGAATATCAGAAAGGTTTGAGGAGAGATGGAGGTGGCGAGTTCATTGTAGCGGCTTGCGGTTGTCAATGAAGGTTAGATTCAGTTTCTGAGGGATGTTCGGCATTTGCTTGGGTTCTAAGCCATAAGATTTCTTCTCAGGAGATGGTGATTAATGGGGCACCGACAGAGGTGATTTAATTATAGAATACGATGATTTTCTGTGATGTAAAGCCCGAGGCCGTGATTCATCGCTGTGACTCAGCTGTTTCTCGAAACAGGGACTATTCATGAAGAGGCTATCGATGAGAACCTTGAAACTCAAGGTATGACATGACAACGGCAATATCTGCGGGTAGATACGAGGACAGGAATCGATTTTGATTGGCAATATTTAATATTTAATTTACAACACGAAAACAAAAATCATGAAACACAATGATAAAAAATCATCAATCGGGACAAGCAAAACTTCATGCCTCGACTGAATGGACCATCTCACATTCAATTTCATTTTTCATGACATGACGGGTGTCGCCTGCCATGAGTGACGGCAAACCGGATCGCTAGTCGACAAAATGATGCCTAGAATCCAGAGGCTGGCATGATGAAGACATGAGCCTAGAAATGATAGTTTAGGGCATCGGATGTCGATTCGATTAGTGTTGTGTTGTCTTGACTTAATAATTCATAGATATCTTAGCATAACTAATTTAGCGACCAAAATTCAGATGGTGCAGACTTGATAGGGATCGCCATTGACGCGCCCCCTGCTTATCTTCGTATCCCCTCAATCGACTCGTGCCGATAAACTTCAGATACACAATGTGGCTTGACGGAGTGTTAGCGTGCGATATCTGCTTGGCATAAAATTTAGGATTGCTCGATACGATTTCGGATTCCCAGCCAACGAAATATGGTGAAGGTAAATTTACGCGTTCCCGGCATGCAGAGATGACGTACTGGAGAAGTTCTTGTCAGAACAGCCGGATTCATTTCCGTTACATTCTATACGTCAGCACAGTTCATCAACTGCAACGGATCGTCCATCCCTCATGCCGTATGCACACCCCAAAACATCATCCTTCCATAGCTTTCAGGCTAACCTCATTTCGAGACTGGTGTCAAGCCTCCTTCCGAGATTTATGGCGAACGATATTTCTGGACTACCTATCGAGAATTCATGTCGTATTCCCTCTCAAGAAAATCGTTATTCGCATCCGTGTCTAGAAAGTATCCTTAAGTGCCTTAAACACTCAGGAATGACGTCTCCCTATACCATTGCAGCGAGTATCGGCCGTCAATCGGCATGCCGCTTACGGCTGGGTAGTATCGCAAGGGTCCGGCGATTGATACCCGCGCCTTGGCGGGACATGCCGTCGCACAGGCAATGATGACAGACGGGGAGTATCACGAAGGATATTTCAGAGGAAGATATTCCCTGCGTTTAAGGTCACGATTTCTTTATCCGCATGTGATCCGAACCGGCAGTCCGGAGACGGCGAAAGGCTGATGGCGTCACCTGCGGCAAATGCGGCAACTGCGGAAAGGAGGTGCCCATGGAAGCTTTATCTTAGACGATAATTTGAGAGTGAGGGCGTCCAAGTCCCCTATGCCTTAAGGGGAATACGCCGCCCGCCTGCTGTATTGCGGCCGCTTCGCGGCCAAAGGGGCGAGGGTGCGCCCCCGGCTCAGGGATACGCCCCGACCTGGCATTATCCTGAGGTCAGCCGCGGCCGGTTGCCCACCGTCGAAATGAAGAGCGCGGCGAACGTATCGCCGTGTCGCTTATCGACGATCGACAAGGAGAAACAGGATGAAAATGAGGACACTGGTCCTTGCGTTTGCAACGGCGCTCGTCTTTACCGCCGCAGGATCCCCTGAAGCGTCGGCCGAGTCGCCGGTGACTTTTTCGGGGTACTTGAGGCTCAGGACCATAGCCATGGGCGGTTTTTTCCCGAGCGGAGGGACAGGCGACGAGGCGAGCGACCGCTACGCCCAAACGAGGCTCAGGCTGAACGTCTCCTTCAAGCCCACCGACAACCTGGAGATCAGGTGGAGATTCCACGGGCCGCACAACTCCCGCTGGGGCACCACGAACACTGGCAACACCGGCGATTTTTCGCTGTATTCGCTGTACTTCTTCGGCATAGTGAAGACGGACTGGGGTACCATCAGCGTCGGGCGCGTGAGTTCCGACATCGACTCCGCCGGCCTCAAGACGATGGGCTACACGCCCAGCTGGGGATTCAGCACCCAAGGCTGGATTTTCGACCGAGACTCCGAGAACGACGGCATCATGTACACGAACAAATGGGACAACGGATGGGGACTCAAGGCGTTCTACGTCAAGCGGGCCAGCCGTACCCCGGTCGCCGTCGCGAACGAGATCAACAGGGACATCGACTACGACCGCTTCTCAATCGAGCCGTACTACAAGTGGGAAACTGGCTCGGCATCCCTGGCGCTGCAGTACGACAGGAACAACTACGATTTCGACTCGAACGGAGTGAACGTGGTCGCCAGCCCCGCCACCACCAACGTGAAGACGAACTACTTCTTCTCGATAAATCCCGCGCTGATCCAGACGTTCGCCGTTGGTCAGGACAAGAACCTGACCTTGCATGCCGAGGCCAAGTACTCCGTCGGCAGGAGGCAGGCAGGCCCGGTTGCCGGGGTCGATCAGAAGTCCGAGAGGCAGGACGGCTTCGGGGCATACGCTGACCTGCAGCTGAACTACCCGCAAGGGGACGCGGCCCTGGCGGGATGGTACTTCAGCGGGGACGACGGCGGGCCGGGCTACCGGCGTCCGGCGGACCGCAAATACCATGGCCTGGTCACGCCTGGCGAGGGCTTCTACCCATTCCTCATCATGTATTACGGGCACACGTTCGTGTCGGGGAGCAGGAGCCTCGAGGGCTACCAGAGCCCGGGGCACTGGGCGGTGGCCCTGTTGGGCAACCACAAGTTCAACGACTACGTGCAGCTGAACTATGGCGTGGGCACCTTCCGGAGGACCAACGACTGGTACCTGGAATCCGGCGAGAAAGCCTCCCGGACGCTCGGATCCGAGATCAACCTGGGCCTCACGATAAAGATCATGGACAACCTGATGTGGCAGACCAAGCTCGCGCTCTTCGACGCCGGTTCCTTTTACAGCGAGCGTTGGGAGCGTCCGGAGTTCGACAGGACCCTTTGGGGCTGGAACAACGAGTTCCTCTTCAGCTTCTAGAAGCGCGGGCCGTTCAGGCTCCGATCCGAACCCCGCTATAGAGGCCGCGGGGACGGCGTGTCAGCCGTCCGCCGCGGCCTTTCCGTCTCGGCTCTTGCCGGAGCCTTAAGGGACATCGGAAACCGGCCGGAGCCCGCGAAGGATCCGGGTCGGAACCGTATACGGAAACCCGCAGGGTTGCCGCGGCTACGGGCGAGCGCCGCGAGCCTGGAGCGAAGGCCGTCGGCATCGGGCCGACGGGCGGAAGTCAGGCGGCCAGCAGGTCACGCCGGACAGACGGGACACTCTGGCTCAGACGCCGTAGACCTCCAGGTAGGCGTTCAGGGAATCCGCGGTCTCGGCGGTCAGGGGCGCCATCGTCCCGTTCTGGAGCACGGGAATCCTCTCCGCCGAAAGGAAGGCTATCGTCTCACGGATGCCGGTGACGGTCTGGACCTCCAGGCCGGTCTTGGCCTTGAAGTTGCGGATAGCGTCCTGGCCCTTCTGGCCCAGGACGGCGTGACCGCCCTGGTCGTAGACCGCCGTGGTCTGCTCCCGGTCGAGAAACAGGGTCACCCCGGCCGGAAAGTAGCTGTGACCCTTGGACACAGCCTCGGTCGTGAGCCGGCCCAGGATATCGAACTTGGTGCCCATGGTGGTGGCCACGTCGTCTATTATGAGCACCCTGGACCCGTCGATCAGGGCGCCGGTCACGAAGTTGGTGGAGGTGTTGGACGCCTCGCCGTGGGACTTCGACTCCTTGCGGTCGTAGTCGAAGGCCCGGTCGATCTGGTGGCGCCGCCACAGAGCGGAGCAGGCGGAGACCGCGAGGGCGCTCCCCTTGTAGCTCGGGCCCACCAGGACGTCGAAGCCGTCGACCGTACGGGTCGTCACCAGGAAGTCGGCCATGATCCTCCCGAGTTCGGAGGCGAGGCGCCCGGTGCGGAAGAGTCCGAAGTTCACGAAATATGGCGTTGGCCTTCCGTCCTTGAGGGTCAACCCGTCCGCGAAGAAAAGCGCCCCGGATTCGGCGAGGAGAAGCGCCAGCTCGTCTTTGATCCTGATCATGAAAGTCGTCCCTGCCGGACCTGCCGCCCCTTACGGTCCAAGGCGGTCCGGCCGAAAGGCGCCTCGGGTGACAAGGCGTCCTGGGTGACGGGCGCACGCCGCCTCGGCGGATGGGAAGATGACTCCCGGGGTCGGCGCGTGGCAAGCGATGGTGAGGCGCGGCGAAGACGCGCGGCATCGCGCTTTCCGCCGGACCTGAAGCCTTCGGGGAAGGCGAACGGCATGCGGCTCGGCGCCGGCCCGTGGCCGGAAGCGAAAAATAGTGGATGCAACGGCCTGCGGCCTGAAGCCGGGAAGGTCGGCCTGTTGCCGGGAAGTGCGGCCTGAAGCCGGGAAGTGCTGCCTGAAGCCGGGAAGGGCGGCCTGCCGTGGCCTGCGGCAGAGGCGTTCGAGCCTACGGTGCCAAAGGGTCCCCAGGCGGCAAAAGGCCCGGGGGCGCGGGCCCCCGGGCCGGAATCGGGTCAACGCGGCCTAGGGCCGCCGGATGCGGGGGTGCCGCTGGCCGGGGCGAGGGTCTACAGGCCCTTGTCTAGCCACTTCATCATGGACCTGAGCCTGCGGCCGACCTCGTTTATGGGGTGCTCGGCCTCGAGCTGGCGGCGGATGAGGAAGTTAGGGCGACCGGCCTGGTTTTCCAGGATCCAGTCGCGTGCGAACTCGCCCTCCTGGACCTCGCGGAGGATCTCCGCCATCTCGGCACGGGTCTCCTCGTTGATGATCCTGCGGCTCCGGGTGTAGTCGCCGTACTCGGCGGTGTCTGAAACGGAGTAGCGCATGTAGTCCAGGCCTCCCTGGTACAGGAGGTCGACTATGAGCTTCATCTCGTGGAGGCACTCGAAGTAGGCGATCTCGGGCTGGTAGCCGGCTTCGACCAGGGTCTCCCAGCCGGCCTTGATGAGCTCGCTCACGCCCCCGCACAGGACGACCTGCTCGCCGAAGAGGTCGGTCTCGGTCTCCTCCTTGAAGGTGGTCTCGATCACGCCGGCCCGGCTGGCGCCGATACCGGTCGCGTGGGCCAGGGCCCAGGAGAGGGCGTTGCCGTCGGCGTCCTGCTGGACGGCGACCAGCGCCGGCACGCCCGCGCCCTTCACGTATTCGGAGCGGACCAGGTGTCCGGGGCCCTTGGGGGCGACCATGGCCACCGAGACGTCCTTAGGGGCCTGGATCTGGCGGAAATGGACCGAGAAGCCGTGGCTGAACAGGAGCATCTTGCCGGGCTTGAGGTGGGGGAGGATGTCGTTCCGGTAGACTATGGGCTGGATATGGTCGGGGAGCAGAATCTGGATGAGGTCCGCCTTCTCGGAGGCCTCGGCCGCGGTGTAAGGCGTGAAGCCGTGCTCCTTGGCGAGGTCGTAGTTGGGGTTGCCGGGCTGCTCGGAGATTATGACGTTCAGGCCGGAGTCGCGGAGGTTCTGGGCCTGGGCGTGGCCCTGGCTCCCATAGCCCAGGACCGCGACCGTCTTTCCGGCAAGCGGGGCCGTGGGGGCGTCTTTCTCGTAGTAGATCTGCATGTGTCTCTCCTTAGAAGGGATGGTCCGACCGTTTCGCCGTCCCCGTCCCGGGGAGAACGCGGCGGATGTATCGGCCGACGGGGCCCGGCGGGTCGGCGCCCTCCCGGCCGCGGGTGGTTGGCGTGAGTGGCTATTTTCGATCTTTTGGCAGGAAAAGAAAAGCGGAAGAGGCTTAAGGTTATGGAGGGCGTTTCCGTTCGCCCCGCAACGCCGGGGTGATGTCGCCCCTGGGGGCATGTCGCCGCGAATGACGCCCGTGCGGTCGCGATACGGGTAATATGCCGCGCGGCCGCATGAACGCGGATTATCCCGCGGCGGCGCGGTCGTGGACATGGCGCGCTAGGCTTTGCCGCGGATAGCGCGCCCGCGTCCGGCGCCGACGCCCGGCCGCGAAACAGCCGCAGGCCGGCTTGCGGACGGGAACCCCGGCTTCGTCTTTCAGGCCCCCTTCGCCGGAGACTTCTGCTGGGAGCTCCGGGTCATGGCGGTCAGGCCGGTGGAGACCTGCTCCTCTATCCCGAAGGAGCCGAGGAGCGCCAGGGCGGCCGCCATCTTGTCGCTGCCGCCGGTAATCTCCAGGGTGAAGCTCCTTTGCGACACGTCTATGATCTTGGCCCGGAAGATCCTGCACAGGCGCATGATCTCGGCCCTTGTCTCGCCGTCCTCGGCCTTGACCCGCACCATGATGAGCTGGCGCTCCACGAAGTCCATCTCCGAAAGGTCCGTCACCTTGATGACGTTTATGAGCTTGCGGAGCTGCTTGATGATCTGGGAGATGATCCTGGGGATCCCGGTAATGATGAGGGTGATCAGTGAGATCTGGGGATCCATGGTCTCGGCCACGGAGAGGCTGTCGATGTTGAAGCCGCGGCCCGAGATCAGGGTGGTCACCCTGGCCAGCACGCCGGGGCGGTTGTCCACCAGGATGGCCAGGGTGTGGCGGCGGGGCCGGTCGGCGTAGGACTCGGCCGCGCCGTTCGTTCCGTTTGCGGTCATGATCGCTCCGGATCCCCGCGCGAGGCGAGGTGCTGAAAGGCCCGGTGGCCCGGGCAAAGCGCGGCGGCGCGGGGGCGCGCCCGTCAGTCATGCCCCTGGCCCGCCGTCGGCCTTTCGCCCTTTCGAGCCCTCCGAACCTTCCGGGGACTCCGGGCATTCAGGAACGGCCGAGCCTTCCGGGGCATCCGAGGCCGGACCGCAGTCCGCGCCGGTCTCGGGGAACGCGAGGAGCATCTTGTCCAGGGCCTCGCCGGCGGGCACCATGGGGAAGACGAGCTCGTCCGGGGATACCTTGAAGTCCATGAGGGCCGGGCCAGGGTGGGCCAACGCCTCGCCGATCACGCGGTCGGCCTCGGCGGGGGACGCGGCGGAGAAGCCCCGTATGCCGAAGGCCTCGGCGAGGAGGACGAAGTCGGGGCTGGAGGACAGGACCGTCGCGGCGTGGCGCCTGCCGTAGAAGAGGTCCTGCCATTGGCGGACCATGCCCAGCGAGCCGTTGTTGATTACAGCCACCTTGATCGGAAGCGATTCCTGGAAGACGGTCGCGAGTTCCTGGATGTTCATGAGGATCGAGCCGTCCCCGGCCACGTCCACGACCGTGGCCCCGGGGCTGGCCACCTGGGCGCCTATCGCGGCGGGGAGCCCGAAGCCCATGACGCCCAATCCCCCGGAGGAGATGAACTGCCGGGGCCGCTCGCAGGGGTAGAACTGGGCGGCCCACATCTGGTGCTGGCCCACCTCCGTGCAGATGACCGCCTTGCCGGAGGTCTCGCGGTAGAGGGCCTCGATCACGTACTGGGGCTTGAGCGGGCCGTCGGCGTCCTGGACATAGGCCAAGGGCGCCTGGCGGTTCCAGGCCTCGATGCGGTCGAGCCAGGCGGCCCGCGCGTCCGAGTCGTGGGCGGGCGCCTCGCCCAGCTCGGCGGAGAGCGCGGCGAGGGCCTGGCGGGCGTCCGCGACCAGCGGGATATCCACGTCCAGGATCTTGTGAATTGAAGTGGTGTCCACGTCTATATGTACGATGGTCGCCTGTCGCGCGAAGCCCGGAAGCGCGCCCGTGACCCGGTCGTCGAAGCGGGCGCCGACGGCCAGGATCAGGTCGGCGTTCTGGAGAGCCATGTTGGCGCGGTACAGCCCGTGCATTCCGGGCATGCCCAGGCACAGGGGATGCGAGCCGGGGAAGCCGCCAAGCCCCATGAGCGTGGTGGCGACGGGTATGGCGAGGCGCTCGGCGAGGCTTAAGAGCTCCTCCGAGGCCCCGGAGCTCGTCACCCCGCCGCCGGCCAGGACGACAGGCCTTTTCGCCGACAGGAGCAGGTCCGCGGCCTTCCTGACCTGCCGCGGGTGAGGCGTCAGGTGCGGCCGGTAGGCCCGGAGCGTCACCTTTTTCGGGTAGCTGAACTCCGCCTCCCCGCCTATCACGTCCTTGGGCAGATCCACCAGGATCGAGCCTGGCCGGCCCGAGACGGCCACGTAGAAGGCCTCCTTCACCGTCTGCGCCAGCTCCTCCGTGGACAGGACAAGGTAGTTGTGCTTGGTGGCCGGCCTCGTCATGCCGACGATGTCCACCTCCTGGAATGCGTCGTTCCCGATGAGCATCCTCGCCACCTGGCCGGAGAAGACCACCACCGGCACGGAGTCCATGTTGGCGCCCGCGAGCCCGGTCACCGTGTTGGTGGCGCCGGGGCCGGAGGTGACCAGGACCACTCCTGGCCTTCCGGTCGAGCGGGCGTAGCCGTCCGCGGCATGCACCGCGGCCTGCTCGTGGCGGCACAGCACGAAGCGGATGGGGCTCTCCTCAAGGTGGTGGTGAATCTCCACGGTGGCCGCGCCGGGATAGCCGAAGACGACCTCCACCCCCTCTTTCTTCCAGCATTCGATAAGGATCTGGGCTCCGCTCAGCTTGCTCATAAGGCTCCGTCGGGCGCGGGGAAACCGGCGCGGGGCCCCGGGCCTTAAGTGCTCGGGGCCGTCAGGGCGAGAGGCCTGGGCCCCCCGCCTCGGAAGGTCCCCGGAAGCTCTGGCGCTGGGTCCGCGGGCGCGGGGGCCCGCCGGGGACCGGGGCATCCCGCTGGCATTCCGGGGAAAAAACAGCCCCCCGCAAGGAAGGCCGGAGCTTTCCGGGGGGGCTGGGAAATCGGGGGGAGACGGTCCGGAACATCCTGGCCCGATGCGGCGTGACCGGACGGTGGGACCATGGCGTGACCGGACGATGGGACCCCGGTGTGACCGGGCGGTCGGACGTTTTTGTTTTGCCGAGACCATCGCGCTCAGGGACGGGATGCCCCGGGAGGCTCGGCGGTCCCCCGCAGGCCTTGGAAGGCCCCGTAAGGCGGCACGAAAGGCCTTGCTGGACCCGGACGCGTGAGAGACCGTGCGGGGCCTCCGGTCCGTAGCGGGGCGGGGCGGGAAGTCCGGCCCAGGCCTCAGATCCGGTGCGGAGCGATGATGAGCTCGATGCGGTCCTTGCCCAGGAGCTTGGACTTCTGCAGGGAACGCTTCTCCTCGTCCTCCTCCTGGGTGAGGTAGGGCAGGTTGTTAAGCTCGTCGAGCCTGCGCTCGTAGGCCGCGTGATCGTCCATCAGCCTCTTGAGCTCGGGGTTTTCGGGGAGAAGTTGCCTGATCAGCGTTTCGTCTTGCATTTCCATGACGGGGGGCCCTCCGTCCCATGGCCGCCCGCGCCCGGGTCCAGGCGCCTTCGGGGGCTTGCGGCCCCCATTTAGGTAACAGCAAGACGTCCCGGTGGCCCGCCCCGCCTGACTGCTGGAGGCTTGCGGGGGCGGCGACCGTCTGGGATTTTGAGAATTAAGTTTTCGGGTTTTGAGGGGTAAGGTTATCCGACCGCGAGGCGTCCATGAGGCGCCTCCCGCAGGTGCCCACGGGAGGGTCCGGAGCCTGCGGATCGCCTCCAAATATAGTCAATCCCGCGGCTCATGTCAACGCGAAACCGCGCCCCGGGACGGGGCGCAGGGTTTTCCGGCGTCCGGTCGGCGGAGGGTGTAGGGTCCATGGCGGAGGGTGGGGTTTCATAGGCGGG
>JAISFS010000151.1 GCA_031263485.1 Deltaproteobacteria bacterium
CCGATCTCCACGGCCGGCATCACCATGATCTTCGGGGGGCTTACGGCGCTCTCCGACGTGAACTTCGCGGTGGAAAGGGGCTCGATCACCGCGCTCATCGGACCCAACGGGGCCGGCAAGACCACCCTCTTCAACTGCCTCACCGGCATCTACCGACCCAGCCGCGGGACCATGACCTTCAGCCCCTCGCCGGGAAGGGAGATCCAGCTGAAGCGCCTCGCCCCGGACCGCATCACGAGCCTCGGGATCGCCCGCACCTTCCAGAACATCAGGCTGTTCAACAACCTGACGGTCCTGGAGAACGTCCTGATCGCCTGCCACACCCGCATGAGGGCGGGGCTTCTGGGGGCGCTTGTCCGCGACCGGAGGACCCGGGAGGAGGAGAACGCCATGGCCGAGTTCAGCTACCGGCTCCTCCAGCGCTACGGGCTCTCCGACTCCGCGAATCACGTCGCGAAGAACCTGCCATACGGCGCCCAGAGACGCCTGGAGATCGTGAGGGCGCTCGCCACCCGGCCCTCGCTCCTGCTCCTGGACGAGCCCGCGGCGGGCCTGAACATCGCGGAGACCAGGGAGCTGGACGAGCTCATCCGGTACATCAGGAAACGCGAGGGGCTCTCCATCCTCCTCATCGAGCACGACATGTCGCTCGTGATGAGCGTCTCGGAGAGCGTCTACGTCCTGGACTACGGGGTGCTCATCGCCTCGGGGCCGCCCGAGGAGATCCGCCGCGATCCCAAGGTCATCAAGGCCTATCTGGGCGAGGACTAGGGGGGGCGCGGCATGGACTCAGACGACCTGAGCGGGCTCGGCGGCGGGGAGCGCGGCGGCGGCGCCGAAAGGCTGCTCGAGCTGGACGGCGTGCGCACCTTCTACGGGAACATCGAGGCCCTGAAAGGCGTCTCCTTCCACATCGACCGCCAGGAGATCATAGCCGTCCTGGGCGCCAACGGAGCTGGCAAGACCACTTGCCTCAGTTCCATAGTGGGGCTCACCCCGCCGCGTTCCGGGCGCGTGATCTACGGGGGCGCGGACATCCGCGGCCGCTCCCCGGACTCGCTCGTGAAGGACGGCCTCGTCATGGTCCCGGAGGGGAGGCGCATCTTCCCGGCGCTCACCGTGATGGAGAACCTCCGGATGGGCGCCTACCTGAGGCGCGACCGGCAGGGCGTCAAGGACGATCTGGACTATATCCTCTCGATCTTCCCGATACTTGCGGCCCGGGCGGGCCAGGACGGCGGCACGCTCTCCGGCGGCGAGCAGCAGATGCTCGCCATCAGCCGCGGGCTCATGGGCCGCCCCAGGATGCTGCTCCTGGACGAGCCCTCCCTGGGCCTGGCCCCCATCGTCATCCGGAGCATCTTCGACACCATCAGAAAGATAAACAGGGAGCAGAAGACCACTATCCTCCTGGTCGAGCAGAACGCCAACCTGGCCCTCCAGGTGGCCCACCGCGCCTACATCATGACCACGGGGCTCATCACGCTGACAGGCACGGCCACGGAACTCTTGAACGACGAGTCCGTGAAGAAGGCCTATCTCGGCGGGTAGGGCTCCGGGAGCCGCCGAGGGCGCTCCGGAGCCGGCTGCTGACCGGCTTACGCGGGCGGGCGACTCCCCGGCGGACGCCGACGGGCGACTGTACTGACCCCACCCGCCATCGCGGACGACTGGCGAAGCGTTCGGCCCCGCGACGCTTCTTTTCCCCTAAGGACTCACCATGACTCCCAGAACCAAGGCCGCCCTCCTCCTGCTGCTGCTGACCGCCATATGGGGACTCTCGTACCCCATGACCCGCTGGACCGTGACCGTCGCCGGGATGGACCCCGTAGCCTTTGCGGGCTTCAAGTTCCTCTTCGCCTTCCTGGCGCTCCTGCCGATGGCCGTCCGCGGGTCCGGCCCTCTTCCGGAGACCCGCCGGGGCGAGCCGCGCGACAGGGTGTCGTGGCTGCGGGCGGGGCTGACCGTAGGCTTCTTCATTACCTTCGCCGGGATGCTGCAGTTCTCGAGCCTTGTCTACACCACCAGCGGGAAGGCCGCCTTCATCGGCGGGCTGTACGTGGTCATCGTCCCCCTGCTGGCCATAGCCGGAGGCAGGATGCCCGGACCGCCCGTCTGGATAGGTCTTGTCCTGGGGGTGAGCGGCCTCTGGCTCATCGCCGGGCCTCAGGTCGGGTCAGGGAGGCTGAACCTCGGGGACGGGCTCATGCTCCTGAGCGCCACCTTCACGGCACTGCACGTGACGGCGACCGCCCGCTTCGCCAACCGCGTGGACCCCATCCGCTTCGTGACGGTCCAGGTCGCCCTCGCCTCGACCGTCTCCTTCGCCATCGCCTTCGCCAGGGGAGCCATGCCGGACGCGCCCGTCTTCTGGCTCTCGCTGCCCGTCATGCTTTTCGGGATAGTTTCCCTGGCCGGCGGCATCCTGATCCAGACGACCGCCCAGAAGAGCATGCGCTCCTCCGAGGTGGCGATGATGCTCCAGCTCCAAGGGGTCTTCGGGGCCGCCTTCGGCATGCTCTTCCTGGACGAGGTCATGACTCCCGTCATGTTGGCGGGCGCGGCGCTGATGGTGGCTGGCGCTATAGCCGCCCTGAGCCGTTCGCCGCGCAAGGCGGAAACGGCCCCGGTACCCGCCGCCGCGGCGTCCGCATGAGGCCGGTAACCGCTAACGGAATCAAACCGGATTCCGGGATTTCTTGAGAGCTTTCCTGGACGCGAACCCGAAGACCGCGCCGGAATCTCGACCGGCCTTTTCCTCCAAAATCAGAATGGGCGCGAAAATTTGATTTCGAAGGAGCCTGGCGGGCCGGAAGAAGAATCACGGAGACCGGGAACCTGTCTCATAAATCGCGACGGCCTTACCGCGAATCTATCGGTTGCGGACAGACTGACTCCTGTATCCCGCATTTATTCCCAAACCCTTCATCTAAACCCTTATGCAACAGACCCCTAGCCATGCCGTGCCCCGCCGCGTCGGCCCCGCGCCGGGTGGGCTCATGATCGCGCGGATTCGGACAGGCCTTGCCGCCCTTCCCCGTCAATCGCGGTGCGGGCGCCTTCCCGCGCCAGCCCTGCGGACGCCGACGGTCCCTGACGGGCGACCTCCCTTCCCCCTATCGCACACGGCAGGCGAAGCGTCCCTGCCGTTCCTGCGCCTCCCTCTCCCGAAGGACGCCCCATGACTCCCAGAATCAAAGCCGCCCTCCTCCTGCTGTTGCTGACCGCAATATGGGGACTCACGTTCCCCATGACCCGCTGGACCGTGACCGTCGCCGGGATGGACCCCATCGCCTATTCGGGCTTCAAGTTCCTCTTCGCCTTCCTGGCGCTCCTGCCGATAGCCGTCAGGGGGTCGGGCCCGCTCCCCGGGGCGCGCCCGGGCAAGCTGTTGTGGCTGCGGGCCGGCCTGGCCGCCGGCTGCCTCGTCACCGCCTTCGGGATACTGCAGTTCGCGGGCCTTGTCTACACCACCAGCGGGAAGTCGGCCTTCATCAGCGGCCTGTACGTGGTCATGGTCCCCCTGCTGTCCATCGCCTTAGGCAGGATCCCAGGGCCGCCCGTCTGGATAGGGCTTGTCCTGGGGGTGAGCGGGCTCTGGCTCATCGCCGGGCCACAGGCAGGGTTCGGGAAGCTGAACCTCGGGGACGTGCTCACGCTCCTGAGCGCCGCCTTCATAGCCCTGCACATGATAGTCACCGCTCGCTTCGCCAACCGGGTTGACCCCGCCCGTTTCGTGACCGTCCAGATCGGTATCGCCTCGCTCGTCTCCTTCGCCATCGCCTTAGCCAGGGGGAGCATGCCGGACGCGTCCGTCTTCTGGCTCTCGTTGCCCTTCACGCTTTTCGGGATAGTCTCCCTGGCCGGCGGCTTCGTGATCCAGACTACCGCCCAGAGGAGCATGCGCGCTTCCGAAGTGGCGCTGATGCTCCAGCTCCAGGGTGTCTTCGGGGCCGTCTTCGGCATGATTTTCCTGGGCGAGGTCATGACTCCCACCATGTGGGCGGGAGCGGCCCTGGTGGTGGCGGGCTCCATAGCCGCCCAGACACGTTCGCGGCGCGGCGGGGAAACGCCTCCGGAACCCGCCGTCGCAACGGCCGCGGCTGGCCGGTAACCGCCGACGGAATCGGATGCCGGTGTCCCTTGCAGGCTTTCCTGGAGGCGAACCCGAAAACAGTGCCGGAACAATGCCGTCTTTCCCGCCGAAATCAGAATCGTGGCGGCGACCGCCATCTGTCGGAGACATGGCGTGCCGAAAACAAGAATCGCGCCCGCCGGCCATGCCGGACGCCCCCGCGTCGACCGCCGTGCCTGCGGCCCTCTGAGACGCGGATTCGAAACGGCCTTGCCGTCCCCCTTGTCATTCGAACCGGGCCGGCACTCCCGGACGTCCCCGCCGGTCAGGCGGCGACCCCGCTAGGAGCCTGTTGCATAAATCGCAACGTCATTGTCGTGAGTCAATCAGTTGTGGATTGGCTGCCTCTCATCTACCGCATTCATTGTCATGCCCTTCATCAAAACCTTTTATGCAACAGGCTCCTAGGGCCCCGCACCGCAAACCGAACGCGGCGGCAAGCGGCGGTAACCGCTCACGACGGACTGACCGCAAGGATTGCCTTACGCCCCCTCGCCGGAAATCCGCGGATCCGCGCCCTGGAGGAGGGCATCGTCCCGCTCTCGCCCCCGCGATCGAATGACCGGCATGCATGTGCCCCGGCAACCGAGGGCCTGACTCGGCACGCGTCCGCCTGACAGACCCGTGCGGACCCGTGCGGTCCCGGACGGGCCCGCCGCCCTTCCCCCACCGCGATCTCGTAAAGCGGGCGAAGCGTCCCGGCCTTCCCGACGCCTCCCTCTCCCGAAGGAAGCCTCATGTCCCCCAGAACCAAAGCCGCCCTCCTCACACTGGCGCTTGCCGCCTTATGGGGACTCACGTTCCCCATGACCCGCTGGACCGTGACCGTCGCCGGGATGGACCCCATCGCCTATTCGGGCTTCAAGTACCTCTTCGCATTCCTGGCGCTCCTGCCGATCGCCTTCCGCCGCCCGGGCCCGTTGCCGGAGACGCGCCGGGGCAAGCCGCCCGGCAAGCTGCTGTGGTTATGGGCCGGGCTGGCCGCAGGCTTCATCCAAACCGCCTACGGGGTACTTCAGTACGCCGGCCTTGTCTACACCACCAGCGGGAAGGCGGCCTTCATCGGCGGGCTGTACGTGGTCATCGTCCCCCTGCTGGCCATGGCCGGAGGCAGATTGCCCGGGCCCCGCGTCTGGACGGGCCTTGTCCTTGGGGTGATCGGGCTCTGGTTCATCTCCGGGCCCCAGGCGGGGTTAGGGCAGCTGAACCTCGGCGACGGGCTCTCGCTTCTGAGCGCCACCTTCCTCGCCCTGCATGTGATAATCACCGCGCGCTTCGCCAACCGGGTCGATTCCGTCCGCTTCGTGACGGTCCAGGTCGCGATCGCCTCGGCCGTCTCCTTCGCCATCGCCTTCGCCAGAGGGGACATGCCGGACGCGGCCGTCATCTGGATCACGCTCCCATTCACGCTGTACGGGATAATCTCCCTGGCGGGCGGCATCATGATCCAGACTGCCGCCCAGAAGAGCATGCGCGCTTCCGAGGTGGCGCTGATGCTCCAGCTCCAGGGGGTCTTCGCGGCCGTATTCGGCATGATCTTCCTGCACGAGGTCATGACTCCCGCCATGTGGCTGGGGGCGGCGCTGGTGGTGGCGGGTTCGATCGCCGCCCAAAGCCTTTCTCGGCGTAAGGGCGAAAATCACTCGGAGCCTGAGTCCGTTGCGGCCGCGGCTGGCCAGTAGCCGCACCGAGAATAAAGTCTGAAATTTTATGACTGCTTCCGACTTGGCCCCCTCGAAAACCGTCCCCTGAAATATCGCCGTGAGCGTTCCAGAGCGTCTCGGCGGGGGTGTCCGTCCTGCCATTGAGCGGAAGAGCCCGAGCTGTAGGAACGGCGCCTTCTCCACGTTTTCCAGGATCTCGTCTCCGCCCAGGCGCCTCCCGATCCCGTCGGAAAGCCTCACGGACCTCGCGAGGATCCTCCGAGCGATCCCGGCTCTGGTCCCGTGCCTGATGACCGCCCGCTTACGGCTACTTTTCCCGCGCCTTCGCCGCCCGATAGCGTTCCTGCGCCGCCCTGGGGTCCTTCTGCCTGCCTTTCCCGGCCTTCATCTCCTTCACCGCCCGGGTGACCCCCTCCCGCCTGCGGCAGACCTCCTCCCCGTATGCCTGACTGCGTCCGCCGCCACGGGATCCAGAGCCGCGCGCGCCTCCCCGTTGCGGAGGAACCAGCCCACGTGACGGAAGAGGAAGGACTAAACGCGCCCGATCCCGCGTTCCAGGGCGTCCGGGAGGGCGAGCGTCCCTGAAGTACTGTCCGCTTCATCGTCCCCGCTGTCGTGTCCGCCGCGTCGCCATCGCCGGGGAGCCGAGCTTGCCGGTCGACGGGCTGCTGGACTACGGGGAGGGGACGGCGGTCCCGTCCTTGAGTTCATCGCGGCTGATCCGACGGAGACAGTCCTGGCGATCGTCGGAGGCAATCCTGGCGATCGCCGGAGGCGCACCTTGCCGCGAAGCCGAGGCAGACGTCCCAGGGCCCGTGGCACAGTGCGGCGTTCCGCGCAGAGGGCCGCTACCTCCGCTACGGACATGTTGACCTGGATCGGGTTCGCTGCGGCGTGGAGCCACAGGTCCAACGAGATCGTTGCGTAGCCGGGCACCTCCGTGCACAGGCCCGCCCGGCGGAGGCATGGGTGTCCGGATCCATGGGGACGCCCCGATCGTCTGCCCGGTCGGTCCCGGGCCCCCGCGGCATCGATCCCGCCGTATTGGCCAGATGTCAAGCACAGCCAGTTCCTGAAGAACGCCATGGCGTACGCCTGCCGCATCTTGCCTCCGAGAGGCCACGGCTCGCGTGGGCCGCGGCCAGCGACCGGAGAATGCCCTCGACGAGGAAAAGCCTGGCGTTGGGCTCCTTCTGCCGGACGCCCTCCTCCAATCGCCTCGAAGGGGTCGGAGTCCGTGGACCCTGAGTACAGGAGCTTGAGGGGCTCGCCCGCGCTCTCCTCCCTGCCGCTGAGCCGGTCGAGCCTTTTCGACTCCCACCGGAACCAGAAAGCGGCGGGGTTTCGGCCCGCGTCGAGGAACCTATCCATAATTCGAGGGGGCAGCCGCATAAAACGCGAAAACAATGGCATGTATCAGGCAGTTGTGGAGTGTCAAACTCCTGTCCACCACATACGTTGTCGTTCCCTGCTTAAAAACCATCGATGCGACAGACTACTAGTGTTCAATCGCAGAAGTTCGCCAGCTTATTCCGGAGCTGGGTCCCGTTCGCCTCCCTTGCCCGCCAGACGTACGCCTTGGGCTCGGCGTTGCGGTTCCTTATGAAGGCATCCAAAGCGAGAGACAGGTCATCGGTGGAATGGAAGTTCCCTCCCTTCAGCACCGTCCTGGAGAGCTTGCCGAAGAACACCTCGCACAGGTTGAGCCAGCTGGCGGAGGTGGGCATGCAGTGGAAGTGGACGTTCGGGTGATCCTTGAGCCACTCGTCGCATCCCTTGTGGAAGCAGTAGTTGTCCATGAAAATGTGGAGCTCCCGGGTCATGTCCCTGATGCCCGGAACCTCGTCAACCAGCTGATCCATGAACCGAAGAAACTCGATCCTCCTCTTTCTCTCGTATTTCTGGGTGTAGACGATGCCTTTCTTGATGTCCAGGCCGGCGAACAGGTTGACGACCCCGTTGCGCCTGTACGTGCTGTTCATGGCCACGACGAACCCTCCGTTCCTGGTGCGGACGAAGCCGGTCGCGCGCCGGAGGGCCTGGATGCCGGTCTTCTCGTCGAGCGCCATGACCGTGCAGTTCTCGGGGGCGTTCATGTACCGCCATATGACCTCCGCCGCCTTCTCGTGGAACCTGGGGTCCTTGCTCACGCACCAGGTCCGGAGCGCCCCGAGCCTTATGCCGGCCTTCCGCGGTATCCTCCCGACGATATCCTCGGATACGGCAATCTCCTCCGCCACCGTTTTGGCGGTCCAGAGGGAAGTCCCGTCGGGCGGCTTGCTGCCGAGCGTGTTGAGGACGTCGAGCGCGACCTTCTTATAGTCGTAGCTCCCCGGCTTGCCGGAACGGGGTTTGTCCAGGAGCCCCTCGACCCCTTGCTCGACGAATCGTTTCCTCCACTTCCCGACCGTGTCCGGGTCCATCCGGAGAGCCTTGCCGATATCGGTGTCGCTCATGCCCTCTCGGCTCAGGAGCATTGTCTTGGCGCGTTCGACAAGGTAGACGGGCAATTTCCTGCTGTTGACCCAACCAATCAAGAATGCCATCACAAAGGGGTTGATGTTGGGGCGTTCGGCGGTGCGTGACATCTTGTGTCTCCTTTCAGCCCGAACCATAGCATCTTTTCCCTTAGCTGGCTGCCCCAAAACCGCCTATATCCTGCACCGGAACTGCCATAATTAAGCATGATTATAGTTATTTATTCTCCGATGTTCTAATGCTGCTGCACACTAGGTCCATGGCATGCCTGTTTCCTTCACCAGACGTCTATGGCATAATCTCAATAATCCGCGCGGATTGACCCAGGACCCGTAAAGTTGTACCATACGTTGAGTGCCGCAATGTACTCGTGCCTTTTCGTGAAGACCGACGGCTGGAAGGATTATCCGATGACCCTGCAATTGCCCATCCTCCCTGTTGGCTGGCAGCTTTTTGAAGAACTACGGGAAAAAAATGCCGTCTACGTTGATAAGACGATGTATCTTCCGATGTTGCAGAATTCGGGCAAGTTCCTCTTCTGTGCCCGACCTCGTCGTTTCGGCAAGTCGCTTACGATCCACGCCTTGGACTCCTACCACTCGGGCAGGCTGGATCTTTTCCGGGGACTCGCCGCAGAGGAGCATATGAGCTCCCCCGATTTCATCGCGCGACC
>JAISFS010000174.1 GCA_031263485.1 Deltaproteobacteria bacterium
GTTCCGATGTAGCGGGCCATCCCGAACCGTTCCGATGTAGCGGGCCATCCCGAACCGTTCCGATGTAGCGGGCCATCCCGAACCGTTCCGATGTAGCGGGCCATCCCGAACCGTTCCGACGGAGAGGGCCGGACCCTAAACGTTGACGGGAGAGTTCGGCCTGCCGCATCCGAACCGGCTCCTTATCGATTCCCTGCGGCTTCCGCCTTTCGATCAGTACTGGCTGAGGTTGACAGGAAGAGAGATCGCCTGGTTCGACGTGAATCATATTCAAAACGGTTTTGCGATCGATCTCGGAGAGGTCCTCCTGGGAGAGCTGAGGGATGCCGCGGGGCGGACGCTCGTCTCGCCCGGTGCCAGGCGGTTTTGCTTCCCAAGAGATGGATCATAAGCGAGGGGCCCCTTCTGACTGTCAGCCGCCTCATCCGCCCTTCGACCTTGCTGCCTTCCCGTCCGCCTTGCCTCCTGGCCGTCCGCTTTGCCGCCTTTCCCTCTCTGCCAGCCGCGCCGCCGCCCGCTGGTTCGCGGGCCTTGCCCGGCTGGTAGGACGCGCCAGACCCAGATGGCCTTCGACCGATGTCCGCCTTGCCTTAGCCGGTCAGACGCACCAGACCCAGATGGCCTTCGACCGATGTCGGCCTTGTCTGAACCAGTCGGACGCATCCGGGCCCAGATGTCCTTCGACCGATGTCCGCCTTGCCTGAGCCGGTCCGTGCGCCCGGTCCCCAGAGATTTTCATTAGCCCTTGCAACCGCAGCCTTTTGCACTTAATCTAGGCACGTAGCACCGTACTTGCGGCCTGAGCCCTTGGGGTTCCGGGAACGCCGCCCGGCGCGTCCCCCCGGGCCTTCCTTGAGTCTGGCCCGTATGGCAGAGTTGCGTCTCTCCCGACCGAGGCCGTCCATCCCCGTATTTTCTAAGTCGTTCGGGGGACCGTTCCGGGGATTGCCTTTTCCCGGCGCCTTCCGTTCCGCTACCCCCCGGTCGCGCCTCCCTCGGCGGCCTCCCGTTCCGGCGGGCCTTGCCGTATGCCACCGGGGACCAAGACCCGCGCCGTCCGCGCGTCCCGTAAACCTGGCCCTGCTGCCCCGCCATTCCAAGGTTAACCGATGACCCTTGCAGAGATTGCGATGATGGCCCTTGCCGCCGCGCTCCCTTTCCGAGGCTCAGCCCTCATGGCTGCCGGGAAAGGCACGAGCGGAAGGAAAGGTTCGGGCAAAGCGAAGGCCCCCGTCAAAGGCAAGGCCCCCGCAAAGGGCCCGGCTACCGGCGAGGCCGCGGGCAAGGCATCGGCAACTGGCAGGGCGCCCGCCGACGGAAATGCCGTTGCCAAGGGAAAGGCCCCGACCGCCGCCAACGGCAAGGCATCGCCCAAGGCCGATGCCAACGACAATACCAAGGCGGAGACCATCGGCAGGGCATCGGTCGGGGGCAAGGCTTCCGGCAGGGGAGAGCCGCCGAACCGCGAATTCGCGCCCGGCACCGTGGCTTCCGAAAACCATGCCGTTCCCCCGGACTTCTCGACCCCTCCGGGCGCCGAGGCCCTCGAAAATGCCGAAGGCCCTCATTCCTCCGGCAGTGCCCTTGACGCCGAAGGCCCGCATTCCTCCGGGGGAGCCCTAAATTCCGGAGGCCCCGACGGTTCTGCGACCGCCGGACGTACCGCTCCCGGAGACTGGCCGGACTGGGACTTCCCGCGGCTGGGGCCGGTCATGGACATGTCCCGCGCGAAGGCCGAGACCTTCGCGCGGGACGGGCTGTGGCGCGAGTCGGCCGTCGTCTGGGACAGACTCTTCGGCCTTGTCAATGGCGCCTTCGGGCCCGGGGATCCCAGGTGCTGGGGAGCCGGGAGCCGGGCGGCGCGGTGCCTTCTGGAGGCCGGCCTGCCCGAGCCCGCCCTGCAGACGGCCGCCGGGGCCCTGGACGGCTTTGAGGCTGCCGAATGGGCGGTCGCCCCGGATGACTCCGAACTTATGGGGCTCAAGCGTCTCATTTATTCCGAGCTGAACTTCGCGCAGGAGACCGCGGACAGGGCGGAGACGCTCCTTGTGGCCCAGGAGGGCGACGGGGAAGAAGTGGAAGCGGTTTCCGGGGACAGGGGTCGGCCCGGGAGGCAGGAACCGGATGCAGATGCGGACGAAGAAGGCCCGGAGCCCTGGGACATGCTGGAGCTCTGGAACTGGGGCGAGCCGGGGGACGGCAACGATGTCGGCGAAGCCGACGGGGACGGCGACGATGCCGGCGAAGCCGACGGGGACGGCGACGATGTCGGCGAAGCCGACGATGCCGGCGGGGATGACGGTCCGGGGGACGGCGAGGACGACTGGGACGGGGAGTCCGGCGGTCCGTGGGACGGTGTCTTCGAAGGTCGTGCGTCTCGCGGACCGGGGACAGGGGCGGCTTTCGGCTCAATGCAAGGCAGCGGGCCAGGCATCGGCGGCCCTGCGGTCGGAGGTTCCGGCACGGCCTGCGGGGAGGGCGCGGACGGCTCCCGGGCCTGGGACCGGGACGGAGACGATGGGGGCGAGGGAGTTTCCGGGGCACCGGAAGGATCGGGTTCAGGGCCGCCGGACGGCTCCGGGCCCGCCGGGGGGCCTCCTCCGGACCCGCCGTCCAAGGCCCTGCGCCTGGAGTTGAGGCGCGTGCGGGCCGAGTCTGGTGCGGGAGCGCACGAGACCCTTGTCGCGGAGTTCAGGCTTGGGGAGGCCCTGGCGGCGGAGGGCCTGTCCGAAGGGGCGTTGCGCCATTTCCGGAGGGCGCTCTCAGGCCTGGAGGCGCTCCAGGGGCCGGCGGGGGAGGACGCGCTCGCGGCGCGGGAGGCCCTGGCGGGGGCGATGTTGGCCGCGGGGGACTTCGCCGGCGCGGTCTCTGTCCGCCGCGAGACCGTCGCCCTCCGCTCGAAGGCGCTCGGCCCGGGATCACGGGAGGCGCTCTCGGCCCTCTCGCTTCTCGGCGAGGCGCTCGCCCTGGCCGGTGGCGAGAGGGAGGCGAGGGAGAGCCTGTCCGGGGCGGCGGAGGAGCTGGGCGGCCTGCTTGGCGAGGGGCACCCTCATACGCTCGCGGCCAGGGTGCGGCTGGCCGATTTCCTCAAGGGCGACTCCGGCCCCGGGCTGGGCCTGGATCGCTGGCCTGAGCCCCCCGCGAGGGATGATCTGGAGACCGCCCTGGAGATTTATCGGGGCATCATGGAGGCCCGGGCGGCCGCGACCGGCCCCAATTCCCCGGGGACGCTCGGTGCGGGCGGGAAGACGGCGGACCTCCTCCACGCGTTGGGCAGGGAGGACGAGGCGAGGCGCACGCGCGAGGCCGTGTTGGCCGCGGCCACCGCGAGCTACGGCGAAGGGCACCCGCTCGCCCTGTCGGCCCTGGAAGACTTCGCCGAATCCTTGAGCGCCAGCGACCCTGGAGGGGCGGCCTACTTGCACTCGCGGGTCCTGGAGGGCCGCGCCCGCGCGCTGGGTCCGGGGCATCCCGAGACCATAGGATCGCTCGCCCGCATCGGCGAGGCGTTCCTGGGGACGGGGGACGCCGACGGGGGGCTCGCGATGCTGTTGAGCGCCGCCGAGGCCCTGGAGGAGCGCGGGGCCCGGAACCTCGGCGATGCCGCCGCCCTGAGGGCCCGGGCGGCGGAGGTGCTTATGGACGGCGGGGATGCCGAGGCGGCGGCCAGGCTCTTCGCGAAGGCCGGGCCGGCCTGGTCCCGGATCCGGGGCGCCGCGGACGCCCGCGTTCTCCGCGCCCAGGAGCTGGAGGGCCAGGCCTGGCTCCGCGCCGGTGACTTCGGGAGGGCGGGGGAGGCGTACCGCAGGCTCCTGGCGGAGCTGGACGCCGCGCCAGAAGGCGCCGCGCCCGGCGGCGCGGGCGCACTGGCCTCCGCGCTGGGAGGGCTGGGCACGGCGACCCTCCGAGAAGGCGGCCCGGAGGAGGCCAGGAGGCTGTTCGCGCGGGAGATCGCCGTGAGGGAGGGGATTTCGGAAGCGGACGATCCCGCTACCCTCCAGGCCGTCTACCACCTGGCCCAGGCTGCGCAGGCCTGCGGTGACCTGGTCGAGGCGCTCGCGCTCCACCGGAAGGCCTTGGATGGCCGCGAGCGGGTCCTGGGCCCCGAGGACGCGGAGACCCTTCTGTCCCGCGCGGCCGTGAACCGGCTCAAGGGCTAGGGTTGCATCCGTCCGATTTGCATGAGGGCCCTCAGGCTCCGGTTTGCGTCCGTGCCCAGCGTCCGCGTCCCGCGCCACCGCCCTCGTCCTTGCCCAGCGCCAGCGTCCGCGCCAAGCGTCCGCGTCCCGCGCCACCGTCCGCGCCCTCGTCCGTCCCCAGCGCCAGCGTCCGCCTCCAGCGCCAGTGCCTTTCGCCCCGGCTTGACCAGCATACGGGCCTTGCCTCCCCTTGCCGCGCTCCGCGTGTCCTTTGGAGCTAAAGGTGCAACCCCTTCCGATATTTCCAGTCCGCCGGGCCTCATGCCTCGGCGACCTACAAGGTGTCCGATGACCGTCCCCGAAACAGCCGTGCTCGCCCTGATCGTCTCGGCCGCGTTTGCGGCCATCCTTTCGGCGCCGCTCTTTGCGGCCGAAAGAAGGCCCTCCGCCGGAAAGAAGCCTGCGGCGGGAGGGAAGAAGGTTTCCGCCGAAGGCGGGAAAAAGCCTGCGGTCGCGAGCGGGCGAAAGTCATCCGCCTCAAGCGGGACAAGGCCAGGGGCCGGGAGCGGGCGTAAGCCGTCCGCCTCAAGCGGGACAAGGCCTGGGGCCGGGAGCGGGCGTAAGCCGTCCGCTGCAAGCGGGATAAGGCCTGAGGCCGCGACCGTGAAAAAGGCTGGGACGGCGACCGTGAAAAAGGCTGGGACGGCGACCGTGAAAAAGGCTGGGACGGCGACCGTGAAAAAGGCTGGGACGGCGACCGTGAAAAAGGCTGGGACGGCGACCGTGAAAAA
>JAISFS010000193.1 GCA_031263485.1 Deltaproteobacteria bacterium
AGGGGAATCCAGACTTCGGAATATTTTCGCGTGCTTCCGCGTTCAAGCGCCGGCGTGCCCGTTGGGAGAGGCGTTCCGGCGACAGTCCGATAGACCGGGAGCCCGCCGGGTGGTGGCTATACGAGTCGGTCTCCGGCCTGCTGGAGTGATGATTTTCGCGAAATTGACGCTCACGTCAATCCGGGTGCCGCCCCCCGGATCTGTCTGTCGGCTCAAGTATCGGTAATTTCCATTGCAGGCCGCCCCTTGCCTTTGCAGGCTGTCACGCGGCCCCTGTCGATCGGCGTTCCGGGCTGTCGATGGCCCCTGTCGATCGGCGTTCCGGGCTGTCTGCGGATCCTGTCGATCGGTGTTCCGGGCTGTCGCCGGATCCAGCCGATCGGCGTGCCAGGCAGTGACCGCGACATCCCGCAGCGACTCCGTGAGCTTTCCTGTCAACGTTTCTGGCGTGATGGCCGTCAGGATACCTACAGGACGGGTCGGATGGACCATCCTGTCCGTGCCGTCCCTATGCGGTCAGCCGGCACGGCCCCTCGTGGCCCGACCGTAATCCTTGCGGCGCGGACGCCACGGCCATGAGGAGCCGTCGCGCGGGCCGCGTCGTTTTGTTCGGGGCGGCGCGGGCCTTGCTCGGACCGGGCGGCCGACACTCGGCTTCCCGACCGTCCGCCCGGGGCGCACCCCCGCGCCCGAGGACGCGCCGGAATTTTTGGCATCTTCAAGGCGCTGTGTTAAAATGCGAGCGTGGCGGCCCCCTGGAGGGAGGCCTTAAGCCTTTCCCGTGAGGGCCGCCGGGCCCCCCCGGGACGGCGGCGTCGCGCCCGCCGCAGGTGGCCAAGGAGCGTCAAGTGAGCGATATCGTTGAGGACTTCGTATACGACTCGAGGGAGCACCTGAGCACCGCCCAGATCCAGCTTCTGGATCTGGAGAAGGATCCCGGCTCTCTCTCGAAGCTTAACGCCCTGATGGGGACCCTCCACACCATCAAGGGCAACAGCGGGTTCGTGAACCTGCGCCATCTCTACGACTTGTTGCATACCGCCGAGTCCCTGCTCCAGACCGTCCGCGAGACCGGCAGGGACTGCCCGCGGCCTGCGGTGGACTGCCTCTTTCAGGTGCTGGACACGGCGGAGGCCATCATGGGCCGCCTTGAGAACGACGAGGACGACGAGGTGGACTGGATGCCCTCGCTGATGGAGGCCCTGTCGGAAGTGTCGCGGTCCCTGGAGGCCGGCGGGGACGGCTCTCCGGCCCCCCAGCCCCAGGCGGCCCGTCCCGAACCTCCCGCCCGCCCGGCGCCCGAATCCCCGCCCGTCAGGGCGACGGCCCAGTCCGTTCCGCCCGCGTCGCCGGAACCGCCCTCGGCCCGCTCGGGCTCTGCGACCGCTTCCGCCGGAGCGGCCGTTTCCGTCGGAACGATCTCCTCCGGTGCGGTCGCCTCCGCCGGCGCGGCCACCTCCGGAACGACCGTTTACGCCGGAGTGTCTTCCGCTGGCGCGCCTTCCGCCGGCGCGCCTTCCGCCGGAACGCCTTCCGCCGGCGCGCCTTCAGCCGGAACGCTTTCCGCCGACGCGGCGGCCTCAGTAGGATCGTCTTCCGTCGGCGCGGCCCCCGCCGCGTACTCGGCGGTCGCCTCCGTCTTCGACACCGCGACTGCCGTGCAGCTCCTGAACCTCACCAACGGGAAGATGGGCGAGGAGGGGGCCGGCTACCTGCAGGGCTCCAGGGAGCTTCTGAAGAACGGCGCGGAGGGGATCATCCTGGACATGCGCGAGCTCACCTCCCTGACCGTCCCCGAGGCCAGGATCCTGCGCGAGCTCGGGACCTGCTGGGGGGGCCGCCTCGCCATCCTGGCCTCCCGGGAGCGGCAGCCTGACCTGTGCCGCGTCTTCGACGTCATGGGGACGCAGGCCTTCAAGGGGCCTTTCCCCGCCGAGCGGGACGCCAGGGACGCCCTCAAGTCCGGCTGATCCCGCCGCCCGTTCGCCCTGACAGACCCGTCTTCCGGGCTCCCTCCCCCCCAGACCCGCCCAGCTTCCCGGCGTCCCGCCCCCGGCGGAGGGCGCCTTCGACCGGCGGCCCGCGCCGCCCGGACTCCGACACGCCAAAACCAACCCGGACACCGTATAATCATGATTCTCAGAAGGGACCTCCCCAAGATCGCCGTGCTCGGCGCAGGATACTGGGGCAAAAACCTGGTGCGCAACTTCTACAGCCTCGGATGCCTCAAGACGGTCGCCGACTCGAACCCGGAGACCCTCAGGAGGATCCTGGCCGAGTATCCCGGCGTCATAGGCGTCTCTTCCCTGGACGAGATCCTCGCGGATCCGGACGTGAGGGGCGTGGCCATGGCCACCCCAGCCCCGGACCACGCCGAGGGGGCGATAAGGGTCTTGAGCTCCGGCCGGGACGTCATGGTTGAGAAGCCCATGGCGCTCTCCATGGAGGACGGTCGGGCCATGGTGGGCCTGGCCAGGAGCCGCGGGCTCATCATCATGGTGGACCATCTCCTGAACCGCCACCCCGCGATTACGCACCTGAAGGGGCTCATCCGCCAGGGAGAGTTCGGCCGCGTCTGCCACATCTGGTCCCGGAGGCTCAACCTGGGCCGCCTGCGCGCCGAGGAGAACGCGCTGTGGTCGCTCGCCCCCCACGACATCAGCCTCATCACCAACCTCCTCGGCACGGCGCCGCTGACCGTCAAGTGCTCCGGCGGGGCTTACCTGACCGAGGGTATCGAGGACCTGGCCGAGGCGGACCTGCTCTTCCCGGCCGGGGTGACGGCCCACATCTCCGTGTCCTGGCTCAACCCCTTCAAGGAATGCCGCCTGGCCGTGGTCGGCCTCGACAAGATGGCGGTCTTCGACGATCTGGCCCCGTGGGAGGACAAGCTCGTCATCTACCCGCACCGCATCACCTGGCGCGGGCTCCAGCCGGACAGCGAGCGCGCCGCCCCGGTGAAGGTCCCCCTCGTCCAGATCGAGCCCCTGAAGGAGCAGTGCCAGGCATTCCTCACCGCCATCGCGACCAGGACGGAGCCAGAGGACAGCAACGCCTCGGAGGCGCTGGCGGTGCTCTCGGTCCTGACCGCCATGGACCGGGCCTTCCGGGAGGGCCGCCCGCAGATCCCGGAGCCGCTGGACCTTAAGGACGGGAGCTTCGTGCATTCGACCGCGGTCGTGGACTCTGACGCCGTGATCGGCCCCGGAACCAGGATCTGGCACTTCTCCCACGTGATGGAGGGCTCCGTCCTGGGCGACCACTGCAACGTCGGCCAGAACGTCGTGATTGGCCCCCGCGCCAAGGTGGGCGCCCGCTGCAAGATCCAGAACAACGTTTCCGTCTACGAGGGCGTGGAGCTGGAGGAGGAGGTGTTCTGCGGCCCCAGCATGGTCTTCACCAACGTGAACAACCCGCGGGCCTTCGTCAGGCGCATGGGCGAGGCGCGCCCCACGCTCGTGAAGCGCGGGGCATCCATCGGCGCGAACGCCACGGTGGTCTGCGGGCACACCCTGGGCGAGTACTGCTTCGTCGCGGCCGGGAGCGTAGTGACCAGGGACGTGCCCGCCTACGCGCTCGTGATGGGCAACCCCGCGCGCCGCAAGGGATGGGTCTGCCGCTGCGGCGTGAAGCTGGGTCCGGATCTCCTGTGCCCGTCCTGCGGGCTCGGGTACCGCGAGGCCGACGGGCTCCTCCGCCCGGAAGGGTGAGGCGTCCCGACGCGGGAGGCTCCGCGTTCCGGGGACCTTCGGGCTGCGGGCCGTGGCTTCCCGCCGGACCCGCTTTCCCGCTCCCCGGCCTTGCGGCCGTTGGCGCATCGCGTACTGCGCCGTGATTTGGCACGAAGGCGTGAAACCACAGCTTTTCGCGAGATTGCGGTTTCCGCGGCAATCGGCGTTTCGGTCGGCTTTGCCGCGCCGCTCGCGTTCGCGGCCTCTGCGGCCCGTGAAGCGCCTCAAGCCCCGTGTCTCCGTCCCCAAGCTCCAAGCCTCTCCCCTCAGGCCCTTGTTTCCAAGCGATTTTTCGAGCTCCAAGCCTCTGCCCTCAAGCCCTTGCTCCCAAGCGATTTTTCGAGCGTCCTTGGACAGCCTGGCATTCTCCGGGGTCCTCCGCTCCGTAACCGACGTCGCGCCGTTGCCTCCGCATTTTCGCGGATCGGCCGAACGGCCGGCATTCCGGACGATTCGGCCGGTTCGCCTCCCGCGACGCTGACCGGCTCGCCTTTCGCGGCGCTGACCGGCTCGCCTTTCGCGGCGTCGGCCCGTTCGATATCCGCGACGCAGGCCTGTAGTAAATTCGCTTCTTAGGTCTGTTCTCGATATCCGCATCGCAGGCCCGTTAGCTCTCCAGGCGTGCCCTGTAAGCCTCCTTCGGCTTCCGGTCGGCTTCAAGGCCTGTCCGATGTCAGGGCAGGCCGTTTTTCCGGCCATGACGTGCGCGTCGTCTCGGTGTCCTGTCCCGCATCGCCCCGTCGGCCCTCCCGGAGCCGCCGCGTCTGCCCTCCCGGAGCCGCCGCGTCTGCCCTCCCGGAGCCGCCGCGTCTGCCTTCCCGGAGTAGCCCCGTCGGCATTCCCGGAGCCGCCACCCGGTCTCCCCAGTCCAGTCAGGGCCCGCGCGGCCCTTCGCCACGTCGCCCTGCCGGGAGCTTTTTACCCGGCCCGCGCGGCTTTTTTCTTGCATGCGATGTTTTCCAGTACCGAGCCTGGCCCTTTCACCCCATGTTCCGGGGAAGACCCAGGTCCGCCGGAAGGAGAGCTCATGGACAGCCTGCCTTTCATCGATCTGAAGACCCAGTACGAGGCGATCAGGGAGGACCTGGAATCCCGGCTCGGGAAGGTCCTGCGCTCTGCGGCCTTCATCAACGGCCCGGAGGTGAGGGAGCTGGAGGCGGAGCTGGCCGGCTACGTCGGGGTCGCCGAGGCCGTCTGCTGCGCCAACGGCACGGACGCGCTCACGCTCCCGCTCATGGCCTGGGGCGTGGGGCCGGGGGACGCGGTCTTCTGCCCCACGTTCACGTTCATCGCGACCGCTGAGGTGGCCTCGCTCCGCGGGGCGACCCCGGTCTTCGTGGACGTGGACCCCGCCACCTTCAACATCGACGCGGCCGATCTGGAAAGGAAGATCGCGGCGGTCGAGGCCGCGGGGAAGCTGAAGCCCCGGCTGGTCGTGACGGTGGATCTCTTCGGGCTCCCCGCCGACTATCGGGCGGCAAGGCTCGTGGCGGACGCGCACGGGCTCCCGATCCTGGAGGACGCTGCCCAGGGCTTCGGGGGGACCATAGCGGACGAGCGCGCGGGCCGCTTCGGCCTGGCGGCGGCGACCAGCTTCTTCCCCGCCAAGCCCTTGGGCTGCTACGGGGACGGCGGGGCGATCTTCACCTCCGACGGCGCGCTCGCGGACGTACTCCGGAGCCTGCGCGGACACGGCGCGGGCGCTGACCGCTACGAGCACGTGCGCGTGGGGGTGAACTCCCGGCTGGACACCCTCCAGGCGGCCGTGCTGCTCGCCAAGCTCAAGGCCTTCCCGGGGGAGCTGGACGCCAGGAACCGCGCCGCGGCGCGCTACACGGAGGCGCTGGAGGACACGGTGGCGGTCCCCCGCGTGCCCGACGGCTACGGCTCGTCCTGGGCCCAGTACACGGTGAGGCTCCCCGGGGGCACGTCCCGCGACGCCGTGCAGGCCAGGATGAGGGAGGAGGGCGTCCCGACCATGGTCTACTACCCCAAGCCGCTCCACCTGCAGCCGGCGTACCTGCCCCTGGGGGGCCGCCCCGGCGACTGCCCGCAGGCGGAACGGCTGTGCGGCGAGGTGCTCTCGCTCCCCATGCACCCTTACCTCGACGAGGGGACCCAGGCCCGGGTCGTCCGGGCCCTCCGCGGGGCGCTCGGCGCCTGAAAGGACCTTCCCCATGCCGGACTACGAGAAGATTTTCCTGGACAAGCTGAGGGACAAGGACAAGCAGGCCGTAATCGCCGTGGCGGGACTGGGCTACGTGGGGCTTCCCCTGGCGCTCTCCTTCGCCGAGGCTGGCTACCAGGTGGTGGGCCTGGACGTGGACGGCGAGAAGGTCAAGAAGATAAGCCGCCGCGAGAGCTACATCGGCCACATCTCGGACGACCGGCTCAAGGGCTCGGCCACCCGCTTCTCCGCCACCACGGACTTCAAGCTGGCCTCCGAGGCGGACGCCATCATCATCTGCGTCCCCACCCCGCTCACCCGCCACCGCGACCCCGATCTGAGCTACGTGACCGGCACCATGGACTCGCTCCTCCCGCACCTGAAGGAGGGCCAGCTCCTGAGCCTGGAGAGCACCACCTACCCGGGCACCACGACCGAGATCCTGAGGCCGCCCCTGGAGGCCAAGGGCTTCGTCATCGGCAGGTCCTTCTTCCTGGTCTACAGCCCCGAGCGTGAGGATCCCGCTAACCCCCATTTCCAGACACAGACCATCCCCAAGGTCCTGGGCGGATGCACGCCCGCCTGCGCCAGGGTGGGGCTCGCCCTGTACCGGGAGGTGGTCTCCCTGATGGTACCCGTGAGCTCCCCGGAAGCGGCGGAGCTCACGAAGCTTCTGGAGAACATCTACCGGGCGGTGAACATCGGGCTGGTAAACGAGCTGAAGCTCGTCGCCGACAACATGGGCCTGGACATCCACGAGGTGATAAACGCCGCCGCCACCAAGCCCTTCGGCTTCACGCCCTTCTATCCCGGCCCCGGGATAGGCGGCCACTGCATCCCGATAGACCCCTTCTACCTCACGTGGAAGGCGCGGGAGTACGGGGTCCACACGCGCTTCATCGAGCTCGCGGGCGAGGTCAACTCCTCCATGCCCCGCTACGTCTGCGACAAGCTCGCCAGGGCCCTGAACGAGCGCGGCCTGCCGCTCAAGGGCGCGCGGGTCCTCCTGCTGGGCATGGCCTACAAGAAGAACGTAGAGGACATGCGCGAGTCGCCGTCCCTGGACGTCCTGAGCCTCCTCCTGGAGGCCGGGGCGGAATGCCAGTATTCCGACCCTCACGTGCCGCGGCTCCCGCCGACGCGCCGCGGCTCCTGGGAACTCGCCAGCGTGAAGCTCACGCCAGAGTCGCTGGCCTCCTTCGACGCGGTGGTGATGCTGACGGATCACAAGTCCTTCGACCACGACCTCATCCTCCAGCACTCGAAGCTCCTGATCGACACCCGCGGGGCCTTCCCAGTCGGCCCTACGGTCGTCAAGTCCTGAGCCGGGGATCCGCGGTGCCGCAGGGCAAGGCGGGTTCGAACCCTGAAGAGTCCTTGGCCGCATCCGCGGTTCCTCCGCCTTGCCTCCCCGTAGCCTCCGGTCAGCCTACGTAAGCCTCCGGGCCACCTTCGCATAGACTCCTGGCAAGTCTCCTGGCCGCCTCCGCGTAACCTCCAGATCCTCTCCGGGCCGTCTCCGCAGTGTCTGCGGGCAGTCTCCGCGCAGCCTCCAGCCCCTCTCCGTGCCGTCTCCGCAGTGCCTCCGGGCAGTCTCCGTTCAGCTGCCGGGACGCCTCCGGGCCGTCTCCGCGGTATCTCCGGGCAGTCTCCGCGCAGCCTCCAGACCCTCTCCGGGCCGTCTCAGCGGTGCCTCCGGGCATTCTCCGCGCAGCCCTCCGGGACGCCTCCTGGCGGCCTCAGGACCGCCCCTGCGGCCCAGGTTCTCCGGAAAAAGCCTCTCGTGTGGGTGACGTGTCGGCGTTCGGGGCCTTTTATCGGGCACGGTTTTCTGCTAAAAATAAGCCACAACATAATTTCATGGCCTGAGCGATCCTGCCGCCCGCGACCGTGCCGCCAAAGGCCTGCCGAACGCGGTCCCGCCCGACGCGGCATAGATGCCCGGCGTCCTGCCGATTCCGGCCTTGCCGACGTAGCCGGCCGCTATCGGCGTGACGACGGCCGCGCTCCGCAGGGCCGGAGCCTGGTTCGGGCCCCGAGGCAGCGGGACGGCCGGACGCCAGGCTGCCGGGGCGTTTCCGCTCGGGCTTCCCCGCCGAATCTACGACCGGCGCCCGCAGGGGCGCGGCCGGCACCAAGGAGAGGACTTCATGTCAGCCTCAGCAGCCGCGACGTTCAACCGCAAGGACCAGGCATCCGTAAGCACCCTGAGGATTCTGTCGGCGGAGATGGTGGAGAGCGCCAAGAGCGGCCACCCTGGCCTGCCGCTGGGCGCCGCCCCGCTCGCCTACGTGCTCTGGACCCGCTTCCTGAAGCACGACCCGGAAGCCCCGCTCTGGCCGGACCGCGACCGGTTCGTGCTCTCCGCGGGCCACGGCTCGGCGCTCATCTACGCCTGGCTCCATCTGGCGGGCTACGGGCTGTCGCTGGACGACCTCAAGGCGTTCCGGCAGCCTCACAGCCGCACCCCGGGACACCCGGAGCACGGCCTGACCGTCGGGGTCGAGGCCACCACCGGGCCGCTGGGCCAGGGCTTCGCGATGGGCGTGGGCATGGCGCTGGCCGAGCGGTCGCTCGCCGCCCGCTACAACCGCCCCGGCTTCGCGCTCTTCGACCACTGGACCTACGCCCTCGTCTCCGATGGGGACCTCATGGAGGGCGTGGCCGCCGAGGCCGCGAGCCTGGCGGGGGCCCAGCAGCTCCACAAGCTCGTCTACGTCTACGACGACAACCGGATAACGATCGAGGGCGGCACGGAGCTCACCTTCACCGAGGACGTGCGGGCCCGCTTCACCTCCTACGGCTGGCAGGTGATTACCGTGGCCGACGGCGAGGATCTCGTGGCCGTGCATCAGGCGGTCGAGAACGCCAGGGCGGAGCTAGAGCGGCCCAGCCTCATCGTCGCGCGGACCCGGCTGGGCGCGGGGAGCCCCAAGGAGGGCAGGCCCGAGGCCCACGGCGAGCCTCTGGGCCCCGAGGGGCTTGAGGCCACCAAGGCCCACTACGGCTTCGAGGGCAAGCCGCCTTTCTTCGTGGACGACAGGGTCGCGGCAAACTTCCTGGAGAGGGGCGCGCAGCACCGCGAGGATCGGAAAAGGTGGGAGACCCTTCTGGCGGAGTACGCGTCCAAGTACCCCGACGAGCACGCGGAGCTTGAAAGGCGCCTCGCGGGGACCCTCCCAGAGGGCCTGGCCGCGAAGGCGCGGCTGGAGTTCCCGGCGGACAAGCCCGTGGCGACCCGGGCGGCGGGCGGCGCGGTCATCAACGCCGTGGCGAAGGAGCTCCCGGATCTGTTGGGCGGGAGCGCGGATCTGGGCCCCTCCAACAAGACCCAGGTATCCGGCGGCGGCTCGATGCTCCCGCTGAACCCCGCCGGCCGCAACATCCACTTCGGGGTCCGCGAGTCGGCGATGGGCGCCATCGCGAACGGCCTGGCCCTGTCAGGGGGCTTCGTGCCGTACTGCGGGACCTTCCTGGTCTTCTCCGACTACCTGAGGCCCGCGCTCAGGCTCTCGGCGCTCATGGGCCTGAAGGTCGTCTACGTGCTCACCCACGACAGCGTGGGCGTGGGCGAGGACGGGCCCACCCACCAGCCGGTGGAGCACCTGGCGGCGCTCCGCGCCGTGCCGGGGCTCCTGGTCATGCGGCCCGCGGACGCCTACGAGACCCAGGCCATGTGGAACGCGGCGCTCGCGCACCCCGGCCCCAGCGTCCTGGCACTCTCCCGCCAGAACCTGCCGGTCCTCCACCCCTCCGTCTACCCGGCCGTGGCCGACGGCCCCGCCAGGGGCGGCTACGTGCTCAGGGACGCGGAGGGCGCCAAGCCCGAGGCGCTGGTCATCGCCACCGGCTCCGAGGTCCCGCTGGCCTTGAAGGCTCTGGAGGGCGCGCCGTTCGCCTCCAAGGTGCGCGTGGTCTCGCTCCCCTGCTGGGAGCTCTTCGAGTCCCAGACGCCGGAGTACCGGGCCTCGGTCATCCCGCCCGGCCTGACGAGGCGGCTCGCGGTCGAGGCGGGCTCGCCGCTGGGCTGGGAGCGTTACGCCGGGGACAGGGGCAGGATCCTGGCCGTCCGCGGCTTCGGGTTCTCCGGCCCGGCGGAGAGCGTGTTCAGGGAGCTGGGCTTCACGCCCGAGAACGTGCGGTCCCTCATAGAGGGGATCCTCGCTTAGGCCTTCGGCGGATCTGCACTTCAAGCGGCCACCCCCCGCATCGCCGGTACGGGGGCCGGGTCCGCGCGGGCGTCCCGGCGCCGCCAGGGGCCGGAGCCCGTGCGGGCGGCGGAGCCTCAGGCCGTTGGGGCGAGCGGCTTTCCGTTCCCCTGGATACGGGAGCCCCCGTGAGGAATGGGCGAACGGCAATGGCGCCCGAGGGCGGAGCCGCTCCTGCGAACCCGAAGGGGTACCGTCGGACGGGATTATCCCGGCGGGGCTTGCGAGGCATGTACGCTCGGGTGCTTTTCCGGCAAGGGAAATGCCGGTCGGGACGCCTGGACGGAGAGGAAAGGTCAAGGGGGCAAGGTGAAAACTGGCAAGACGACGGCAAAGGCGAAAGCCACTGCGCCTAAAACGCCCGTGACTGAGAATGAAGCGTCCAAGTCTCATGTGCCTCCGGCCAAAGCTTCCGTGGACCGGGCGCGGACGGCCAAGGCCGTGTCATCCAAAGCCGTGTCATCCAAAGCCGTGTCTTTCAAAACCTCCAAAGCCGCATCCGCTAAGACCGCGTCCCCCGCGGCCTCGAAAGCCGCGTCCCCCGCAGCCTCGGAAGATGCGTTCGCCACGGCCTTGATAACCGCGTTAACTGCGTCCTTGGAAGCCGCATTCCCCGCGTCCACGGAAGATGCGTTCGCCGCGGCCTTGGAAGCCGCGTCCCCCGCGTCCTCCATAGCCTCGAAATCCGCGTCCTCCAAGGCCCTGGCTTCCAAGATCTCTACCCCCAAAGCCAAGGGCCATCACGCGATATCCCCCGGAGGGAAGGCCTCCGGAACCCGCGCCGGGTCGACCGGGACGGGGCGCCCCCCCACCGGCCGCTCCGCCGCCGACAGGGCGAAGCTCGTCCTCGCGGCCTTCGACGGGCTTTATCCGGACGCGGACTGCGCCCTCACTCAGCGGGACCCCTTCGGGCTCCTGGTCTCAACGATCCTGTCTGCGCAATGCACGGACCAGCGCGTGAACATGGTGGCGCCCAGGCTACTCGCGGCTTATCCGGGTCCGGTCGAGATGGGGGCGGCGCCTCCGGGGGCGGTGGAGGACATCATCAGGAGTTGCGGGTTCTTCCGCATGAAGGCCAAGAACATCCGCGAGGCCTCGATGGCCATCTCCGAGAGGTTCGGGGGACAGGTCCCCAGGAGCCTGGACGAGCTCGTGACCCTCCCCGGCGTGGGGCGCAAGACCGCCAACTGCGTATTGGCCAACGCCTTCGGGTTGCCCGGCATCACCGTGGACACTCACCTGGGGCGGATCTCGAGGCGGCTGGGGCTTACCGTCCACGAAGATCCCGTCAAGGTGGAGGCGGATCTGGCGGCGGTCATCCCCGAGTCTCGCTGGAGCCTCTTCTCCCACCAGGGCATAGCCCACGGGAGGGCGCTGTGTCGCTCCCAGAGGCCTCTCTGCGCCGAGTGCCCGCTGGACTTCTGCGACTGGCCGGGCAGGGCGGGGCGTCCCGCGTAAAAGAGAAGGCCTGAAGGGGAGGGCGGCTGACCTGGATAGGGGCAGATGTCAGGAGAGGGCGGCTGACCTGGATAGGGGCAGATGTCAGGGGAGGGCGGCTGACCTGATAGGGGCAGATGTCAGGGGAGGCCGGCACGGTCAGGCACCCCCCCGTCGCGGTCCTTCCCGGAGGCCGAAAAGTCCTTGGCGCACTGCGATTCCCGGCGGACAGGGTTCCCGTCGGGTTGCCTTGAGCACCATTCCTTTTCAGAACCGAACCTGCGGGAACGTGTCATGCGTGTCGCAATACGGCATATCGATGGATGTCGAGTGCGCGAAGGGTTGCGGCACGGATGTATTTCTGGACTGTTGCCCCATTCGCAGCCGGACAAGGAAGCCCGTTCTGCGGCATCGGTTCCGTCCTTGAGACGAGACCCGCGTTCATCCATGGCATCGGAAGCGCGGTGGCTGCGCGTCCGTCAAGGTGCCAGGCATTAGCGTTCGGGATAGCCGGAACGGGGATGCGAGGGACGCCTCGCGGCTCTTGAAGCCGTGGGAATCCGACATATGACGTTCGCCGCGAGCGAAAGGGGCCAGGTGTGCGCCCGGCCTTCCGCTGGCTGTCGGTGCGCCGATGATCCGCTCGCATCGGAGCGTGTCTGTGCGCCGATGATATTATCACGCCGGAGCGTGTCATGCGCGCCGATGAGCCGCTCGCGTCGGTGCGCGTAATGCGCTACAGCGATCTTGTCTTGAGAGGGTATCCTGGCGTCATCGCGGGCCGCAGGCCTGAGCCCGGCTCTGAGGGATTCGAAACCACGAGGGGCGGCCGACTGCCGCCCCTCGTCTCAAGGCATGGAGCAAAGGACGTGGAGGCTAGGCCTCCTTTGCGAACGGCGGGGGCAGGGCGATGGCCAGGCCCAGCTCGACCAGGCGGCCCAGCTCCCTCTCGTCCACCGAGAAGACGATGTTGGTGAGGGCGAGCGTGAAGCGCTTGACGGGGGCGTCCGGCTTGTAGCCCACCTCCTTGCGGTTCACCTTCTTCCTCACGACGGAGAGGCCGATGGAGTTGTCCTCCGTGAAGGTCACGTAAGCCTTGATGTGCCCTATCATGAACTTGGACTCGCGCAGGATCGCGGCCAGCTGCGTCATGAAGAGCTCCAGGCTCGCGGTGACGAGCTCAGCCTTCACGCCCTCTGGGGGAACTATGTCGTAGTTCCTCTCGAAGGAGACGATCGAGGCCGACTCCACCTCGCTGTCGTGGTCGTGGTGCTCGTGATCATGGTCATGGCCGTGATCGTGCCCGTGGTCATGATCGTGCCCGTGGTCATGGCCGTGCCCGTGCCCGTGGTCATGGCCGTGATCGTGCCCGTGGTCATGGCCGTGATCGTGCCCGTGGTCATGGTCATGGCCGTGCCCGTGGTCATGGTCGTGTCCGTGGTCATGGCCGTGATCGTGTCCCTCGTCTTTGTGATCGTGGGAGTGCTTCTTCTCCCCGTGCTCCGGGGCGTGGCCGTGCCCGTGGGGGTGCTTCTCCTTGCCGTGCGCGTGCTTGTGGGTGTCGGCGGGCTTGCCGTCGTCCTTCTTGTCGTCATGAGGCATTGACGATGACCTCCTGCCAGACGTTGTCCAGCTTGTCGCGCGAGGCGGCGATCTTGACGAGCGGGCTCTCGGCGTTGATGTCCTTCACGTCGTTCTCTATCACCCTGAGCTCCTCGTCCTCGACGCTGTCTATCTTGTTGATGAGGATGAGGTCGGCCCGCTCCACCTGGGCGGAGAGGAGGATGGGGATGGAGTCGTAGAGCTCCTCCCAGCGCTCGGCGTCCACCACGACGACCGACATGGGGGCGGTCGACGGGAGGGCCCGCTCGATCGTGTCGGCGATGGTCTGGTGGGCGAGGCCGGTGGCCTCGATCAGGATCCAGGAGGGCTGGATGTTCTCCCGGATGTCCTGGAGGGCCCTCACGAGCTCGCCCGAGAGGGTGCAGCAGATGCACCCGCTCGTCAGATCTCGCGTCTCGAAGGAGGAGCCGGACAGGAGCTTGCCGTCCACGTTGACGTCCCCTATCTCGTTTTCGATGATGACCACCTTGCCGCCGCCGCCCTCGCCGGTGCGGGCGAGGTACTCGGCCAGGTTCAGAAGCACGGTCGTCTTCCCGGATCCCAGGAAGCCGGTGAAAAGTATTATCCGCATCTTGCTCTCCCTAATCCACGGGTAAACCCCGGGGCCTGCCCCATGCAACAATATATTATATCGTCCGGACCCGTTTTGCAAGGGGTTTTCGGCCCCTGTGCGCTTTTACGGACCCGAAGGCCCGCACCGGGGCCGCCGGGGCGTCCCCGCCTTCTTTCCGGCCGTTCACTTTATCATTTTACCGGATTCCTGCCGCTTGTCGATTGTTTTTCGAAGTCGAATAGGTTCTGACTGCCGGCTCTGACTGCCGACTCTGACTGCCGACAGGCGTCCGGTTGCAAGGCTCTCCGCGGCTGAGTCCGGTCAAGTCCGTCGGCCCGTCGCCGTGTTAGCATTCCTGAGGGCAGGGCAGACCCCTGCCCCTCCGGTCCGTCCGCCCATGGCCGAGGGCTTTTGGCCGGTCGGGTCGGCGGATACGGGCCTCGGATCCGAGGCCTAGCGTGACCTGAGGAAGGACCCGTCACCGGAAGCGCCTTGCGGTCGGCAATGTATGCCAGAGGATCGACTTGCGACCGCAACCGTCCGACCGTTCGGTCGGATGGTCGGTCTGTTCGCACATGGCCTCTCTGTCCCGGACCACTGCGGTCGGCAGGCCTCCGCGTTCGGGCGACTCCAGTTGTCAGCCCGTGACGTCCACCCGTGTCGTCCGCAGGCTCTGCCCCCGCCTTCGCCTTGCCCTGCGCAGACCTTCCAGGGCGCAAGGCTCCAACGAATATGCCGCGGGACCGCGAGGCTCCCGCGGCGTCTCCCGCCCGCCGCAGGCTCTCGGCGGCGGCGACATCCTCCGCCCCGCCGCCGAGTCAAGGCGGCAGGCCACATTTAGCCTGCGGTATTATCAGCCTGCCGCAGCGCCCTGATGAAGCGCCCGGACGATTCAAGTCCAGGCCGCCTCCACCCGGACCGCCGCCGACTAAAAGCGGCGGTCTCTTACGTCAGGGGCGGCACTGTCAGCCGTGAAAGTTTCGCGGTTGCGTCCCCGGAACGAACGTCTGGCGGGTTGGGCATCCTGGGAAACGATCGTCTGGCATGGCGGGTGC
>JAISFS010000245.1 GCA_031263485.1 Deltaproteobacteria bacterium
GCCGCCGGCTTGCGGGCCGAGGTGGCGGTCTTGCGCGCTGCGGGCTTGCGGGCCGCCGGCTTCTTCGCCGCCGGCTTGCGGGCCGAGGTGGCGGTCTTGCGCGCCGCCGGCTTGCGGGCCGAGGTGGCGGTCTTGCGCGCCGCGGGCTTGCGGGCCGTTGTCGCGGTCTTGCGCGCCGCGGGCTTGCGGGCCGACGGCTTCTTCGCCGCAGGCTTCCTGGCCGACGGCTTCTTCGCGGCAGGCTTGCGGGCCGGAGCCTTGCGGGCCGGCTTGGGCGACAGGACGACCTCGTCTGCCTCGTCGTATTCTACGTCCTCTTCTTCGATGTCGTCCTCGTCGTCGTCATCGATATCGTCCTCGTCCTCGTCATCGTAGTCGTCGTCCTCGCCCTCTTCGTAGTCGCCGTGGCCCATGTCGTTCTCGTCGTCATCGTCCGGGGCCGCGGCCTGGAGCCCGTCGAGCTCCAGGGTGTCGTCGTCGCCGGGGAGCAGTTTGTCCATGGTCATGTTCTTCCTTTCGAATACGGGACCGTCCGCGCCGTTTCGGCGCGGCGGAATCCGTTCGCCGTTCCGCGTTTGAGGCGAAAAAGGCGGCGGCCGGCGGCGGGACGCCTCCGGGCAGTTGGTTGCGGGCATCGTCCGCGGCCCACGCTCGCGCATAGCGCACAAGGACTACAGGGCCGTGACTGCAGCTGTGGGGCTCGAGGCGCCTTTCAGGGAAGCGCTACTCGGGCTGCTTTTCTGGGCCGCGGGCGTCCCGGACATGCCTCCTTCGGCTTGCCGGGCCTCGCCATTTTCGACCGGGAACCGGGCGCCCTCCCTACGCGTCCGGACTCTCCGTATCGCGCGGTTTGCGATGCGCCCGGCAACTCGGTGCCGGGCCATCGGGAACGCCTCTTCCCAACGTGCGGATTATCGCACAATACTTTTTCGGTATGCAAGCTTTTTTTAGAGTATTTTTTGCCGCCGGCGATATTTTTTTTTCCGCCGTGACGGGAAGCGTCGTTTCACGGGCGACGCGATGCCTTGCAGGGCCGCGTTTCCTAACCGATTCGGTCGCGCGCCACGAGAGCGGCGACCCGATCCCGGCTACGGAACCCCGAGGTTCGCGTTCGGGATCTACGCGCGACATCTATGTTTCACAGGACATTGCGCATCCGCCGGAGCTGCCGGATGATCTGCCGTCCTTTCATGATACCTCCCTAACCGCATGCCCGATGCCCACTTAGCCGTCCTGGCGATTGCACCTATTCTCTCCGTACAATTTAATTTACGTGCTATTCGTGCGCCCGTCCCTCCGATGCCAACTCGAAGACGGCCGGTCCCGTGTCCCGGGTCCGTCCCCGGGATGGTCCCATTTCCTCAAAACCCTTGCGGGACAAACCGTAGCGCTCACAACGACCCGCAATCGTGAACCCGTACCCGGCTCATCGGCCGGTCTTGGGGTTCAGGGGCATCGGAGGCGGATTCCGTGAGTCACCGCTTGCCGGCTTTGCCGTACCCCGCTTTTCGGCGCCTTCCTTGAACGGGAGGATGTACTCCAAATTCCGGACTCCTCAAGCATTTCTTCGGCCCGCCTGATCCAGTGGCCCGTCCTCGGCAGAGCCTCCGCCGACGGATGCTTTCCTCCGCCTCCCCGCTTTCGGCCGGACGTTCAAACCTGACCTGGACTCCCGACCGTACCGGGACACCGGTCCGGAAAGCGTGTCCTTACGGGTATTCGATATCCCCAAACGTCCTTCAGTCGCCTTGGCGGCACATCGGCGCCATGGCGCAACCTCGCATTCCTGCCGCCCCTCGCCTCTCCGGTCGGCGCCGCGACGCCCGGCATCAGGATATCGCCGCTAGACTCCGCCACCGAACCGCGGGGACCGGTCCGAAGGCACGGAACGGCAACCGTGCCTTGCGCCGCCCCTTTGCGATTTTTTCGTTGCGGTTCACCCCCGCCGGAAAGCCTTTGAATATTTTTGCCGCCTCCACCCGCCGGATCCGGCATTCTGATCTCCTTACGGATTCTTTATAGCCGCCATGCCGACGGTCCGAAGCGAAGAGCCCGCCCCGGACGACCTGGCCGCCGTCCCCGCGGATTTCCTGCACTTTCCCGAAATGCCGGAACATCCGCCTTCCCCGGCGAGCCTTCAGGCAAGCAGCAAGCCTCACCTCCGCTTCCCGTCATGCATCCCTTTCCGCTGGACCCGCCTCATGCGGCTCCGGCAAGCGGCTTGCCTCATACGCCGACATTACCGGATCGCCGACGCGCGCGGGCTCCTGCAAACGGCTCGCCGCAGGCGCAACCCTTCCCCGCTCGCCGACGCGCACTCGACTCCTGCAAGCGGCTTCGCCGCAGGCGCGACCCTTCCCCTTTCGCCGGCTCACGCGCGCCTTCGGCGACAGGCTCCAGGCACTCTTCGGACGGCCCGTTCCAGGCCACAAACGCAGGAAGGTCCCGACGGTCAGCTTTCGGGCGCGACAGCATTCCGGAATCAACCCCTCCGTCCCTCTCAGTTTCCGCCGCCCGACAAGAGCCGGGACAGCGCTATGCCTGCGAAGAATCCCACGGTGGTGGAAAGGTTCAGGCTCCTCACGCCGGGCTTCATGGGTATGTTGTATATCCTGTCAGCCTCCGCCGCCAGCGCGTCCGGAACGCCCCTGGTCTCGGGACCGAACAGGAGGCCGTCGTCCGCCCGCGCCGCGTACCTGGAGAAATGCTCGCCTCCGCGAGCCGAGGTTGCAATGATCCGTCCGCCGCCCCAGGATTCCCTGAAACTCCTCCAGTCCCCCCACACTCGCAGGTCGACGTAGGGCCAGTAGTCGAGCCCGGCCCTCTTGAGGTCCTTGTCCGCGATGGAGAACCCGAGGGGCTCAATGAGGTTGAGCCTGATGCCGAGCCCTGCCGAGAGCCTGGCCACGTTGCCCGTGTTGGGCGGAATTTCCGGCTCGAAGAGGATTATTTCCATGCCTGGCGGCTTCCTTCCCCCCGGGCGACAGCTTTCGCCGCGCTAAGGGCCGCCCGGGATTCACGTGAGTATTAACCCGGCCGACCCCGATTAGAAGCCGATTACCGCAGCTCCGGAGTCGTCGGCTTCATGGCACTGATGCCGCGCGCTCCCGTTGCCTGCCCGACAGATCTCCGGGATTTAACCTGAAAGTCCCCCGTCCCTTCCTACGGGTCACTTTCCCCAATCTCTCCTGACGCGCCAACCCCGCTCGCTTGCTTCCCCCGTTTTCCCTGTCGCCCTTCCCCGCCCTGCAGGCTTCTCCGCCTTCTCCGCCTTCTCATCCTTCTCCCCCGCGCCTCTCTTGTCCTCCGTCATTCCGACCCGTCCGCACCGGCATTCCCTGGCTTCCCCTGACTCCCCAGGCATCGCCCTCCTCCGCCTCCCCGCGGCCTTCCGGACGGTAAGACGCTTTAGCGCTCCTCCTCCGCGAGGGGAACCTGAACCATCGGAGGCGCCTACTCCTTCCCGCGATCGCGTGACCGCCGCAGACGCGATGCCGCAGTTCCCCTTCGAGTGCCCCGCCTTTTCCTGGCGAATACCGATGCCGGATCCAACGGACGTCCTGTCAGTGACGCCGGCGACCGCCCGCGAAATGCCGGGAAAGTCCCGCGGACCGCCCCCCGGCTTCCCGACCGGGCCGGGGTGCCTCCGGTCTGCCGAATCGCCGCGTTGCCATGGAGACTCAACGCCCCTCGAAGTGATCCCGTGCGGGGTTCCACACCTTATTAAAAAACTCTGAAAGCTTGCCCGCATGAAACCGTATCGTCGATACGCATCTTCCTGGCCCCTGCCGCACGGCTTCCCGGCGCCATGCTTCAAAAGCTCCGGCCGCCACCCCGAAGCCTTTCGTGATTTCCCATGGGCAAGACACTATATCATATAGATGCTCCGGCTAGCCGCCGGACACCCCGGCCTCATGCGAGACGCGGCAAAACCATGGTCATCCACCTGATGCCACTTCCGCAAAGCCCTCTGGGCTTACACTATTATAAAGGTGATCCTGCGGGACGTCTCCTGACACTCGCCGATGCCCCTGACTGCCCCCGTGCCCCATTTCCTGAAGGCCTATGAGCACGACACTTTAATATAGGCTCGCCGACGTGTCGAGCGACGCCCGGCAAAAAACCCGGCCACCCACCCGATATCCCTTGTCCCAAGACCTGACGGGGCGCCTTCGACGCCTGTGTCCCCCCTCTCCCCGGAACAGACGCCCGAACGCCGTCATCGGGTTTCGGCCCGCCCGAAGGCTCACCCCACCCATTTTGCCTTTCCGGAAGCTGTCGCGACCGGTGTCCCTGCCGGAACATCGCCGGAGCTGACTGTCTCAGAAACCTCATGCGTAACCGCTCAGCCCGACTGCCATCGGCGCCGCAACGCTAGCGATGGCGCGGCGCCTTCCGCCCGCATCTGATTCCCGGTAGCCATCCGCAGATTGGATGTCCGCCCCGGAACAAAGGGAGGTGCCTCCCCGAGACTCCGCCGCCCCTTAGCGAAACCTTCCGCGAGCCTCATCCGCCGTCAGCCTGCAACCAGGCCCGCAAGTCCCTCCGCCCCTCGAAGGCTCCGGGATGCGTGGCGAAGGCTCATCAACGCTGCTTCCTGCCTCCTGCCCCCGCCTTGCCCCGGAATGCGACCGTCCGCTCCCCTTATTTCCTTCCTCATCCTCCGTTCAGCTCTGGTCATCTCCGGTCATCTCCGGTCAGGATTGAAGATTCCGTCCCCTGCAGAATGACCGGCATGCCAAAGAGGCGGCAGGCCGGTGTGTTTCGGTATCCGTCAGGCAAGCGACTGGCCAGCCGCGGCCGGAAGGCATTCTTCACGAGTCATTCGTTTGATTCCGCACCGATAGCGACCGCGCAATTTTTTTTTGCGCGGAAGAATCACGACCTCGACGGGCACTGCCGACTGACCTTCGGTCGCCGGACTCCGCTTTGCGGTCGGCACCCTCGCCTTCCGCTGTGCCAGTCAGCTCAGCCTTCCCCTAAAATCCCAAGCCTGGGCCTGTCAAATCCCCAGCCTGAGCCATCCGCCTTTTCCCGCCGGGATTAACCCGATCCTGTCCCCCCTTTCCGTCGTCCTGGTCTTCTGCCCGCACGTCGTCTTGTCATCGGCCTTCCGCCCCCGACTCCTGCCCTTGAATGCCCCCCGCCTGCTCGCCTAGGCGCCGCCCTTCGCCGCATCCCGAAGCCATTCGCGGCATCCCGGGGCCCATCCTCGCCGTCACGCCTCTCAAACCGTCCTTGGACAAAAAAAAAGCCCCCCGGCCCCGTCCGATTCGGGGTCCAGGAAGGCCTGCCTGTCTTCATGCTGCCCCAAAGGGGCCCTTTTACGCGGATGGTGTTCAGGGCCCCTCTCGAGCCTTCGTGCCGGACTTCTCAGACGTGCTTGCTCAGGAGGAAAGACTTGGTGGTGAGCGAGGATGCCCTGTTGGTTCCGATCCTGCCGTTGGAGTAGCTGTGCTCGAGGCTTTTAGCGAGATCCAGGGTGGCCGCCGCCGCGAGTGCCGTTCCGAAGCCCACGCCTATTCCCACCGCCGTGACCGAGGTGAAGCTCGCGCTGAACTCGACCGACTCGCTCATCCCCGCCTCTATCTTGCCGTCGGAGCCGATGGAAACGCTGAACTCCCTCTTGTAGCCCACCGACACGGAAAACCCGGTGGAATGCACGATGCCCAGACCAGGCCAGCCGCCTAAGGTGACGGAGGAACTCGACGTGAGGAGATCCACTCCCAGCTTCAGCGAGGCGAGCCCCAGCAGGCGATCGGCGAGCTTCTGCTCCTCCTTGACCGCCCGGTTGATCTCCATGGTCATGGTCTTCTGGAGATACTCGTCGAAGGTGGCGCTTTTCGATGCGGCCTCCGCCGATCCCTTGACCGCGCCCTGAATGGCGGCCCTTGCCACGGCCTCCGAGACCGTATAGCCGGCCTTGGTCTCCTGCGCCTCGTCCGCTGCCGCCGCGGCCGCGCCCACCGCTATCGAGGCGGCTGCCGCCGACTCCCCTGCGGCCGCCGCGGCCGCCTTGTCCATGGCCGCAAGCTTCTCGCGGACCCTGTCCACGGCGTCCAGGACGTCCTCGTCCTCCTTGAGCTCGGTCAGGATACGGGCGGCCTCCTCGGCGGCGAGCTCGTTTGCGAGATAGTCGGCCGCGGCCGTAACGGCCGCATCGCCAAGCTCGCTTTTGAGTATCACGAGCTCGCCGGCGGCGGCGGATCCCGCCGCCTCGGCCGCCGAGATCCACTTGAGATCCTGCGTGAAGAGCTTCTTGTCCTCCTCGAGGGCGCGTTCCTCGCCGAAGTAATCGTTCAGCGCCCGGGCCACCGAGACCGTCTCGTACCCGGAGGGGCCGTCGTTCAGGAACGCCACCGCCTCGGAGATCTTATCCAGCTTGTCCGACGCCTTGTCCAGCGTCTCCTGGGCCGCGCCCGCCATGCTGTAGGCGCCCATGGCCTCGCCTTTGATCTTCCCCAGGAACTCTGTCACCGCGACCGCCACGCGGGATTCGGTCACCGCGCCGTCGGTCGCGAGGATGAGGTTCGCCATGAGCCGGTTGGCCTCGGCTTCCCCGAAGAGCGACTTTGTCTCGTCTACGAAGTCCGTGACCGCCCTCACGAGGGTCGCGTTCTCCTCGTCGGAATGCCGGTTCCTCTCCTCGGCGAGCTTGTCCGCCGCGACGAGGTTGGCCAGAAGGGACGCCGCGAAGTTCTTGGCGAGCCCGCCCTTGGCATCGCCGGCCGCCTTCGATCCCGCGGCTCCCGTGTCGGCCTTGGGCATCTCGATCTTGAGCGCGCTGTTCTTGAGCCTGGTCTGGAACTGGTTAAACGAGGGCCCGCCGTAGAGGCTCCCGCTCTTGATGTTAAGCCCGCCAACGGGCGTCGTCAGGTTCAGCATCATCGTCTACCCCGCTCGCCGTGGGGTCCCGGCCCCCCGGCCGTCTCATCGGAAAAGGCAACCCCTTCTCATTTTTGAAATCGGCTCATGCCACAGTAAATATAAGTCCAAGTACCTGATATTGCTAGCCAATTCAGGCTCTAGAAAGATTCGCGATTCTTTCGGCGGCGCTTGAGGCCTCTTCAAGCTTCACTCAAGCCGAAGCACGGGCTCCGCCCCCGGAGCGTCTGAATCTTCGGTGGAGCCTCGCTGGATTCTCGCAAAGCATTGCGCCGTTTCCTCAATCGCTACGGGGGTTTGGGAGAAGGGACTGCTGACCCGGAGCCGGCACTCAGCTTGAGCCCCGCCTCGCGGCAGGCGCGAGCCCGCTTCCTGGATCACTTCAGCCATCCCTCGCGCGATGCCCGGGACATCTGGCAACGCCGCTTCAACAAAACTCGAAATAAAAGTGCGCACGGCATTGAAAAATTTGAAGGCGAGCAAAAAAAATCCCGCACGGGTCAAGCTTTCGTCGACTCCGAGAACCCGCCACGCGGATAGCCGATCGGCCTGAAACAGGAAAAACCTTTTCCGCGCTTATGCTCCGCGTCCGGCCTTCCGGCGGGTGACGGCGGCTCATGCGAGGAAGCCACAACCGACGGACGCTGCCGGACACGCTACATACCACGTCGACCGCCGCCTTCAGGAAAATCCCGGCTAAACCTCAACTTCGCCTACTCTCTCCGGTTCGTTCAACCATATTCCGCCCTCTATCCTGATGCCTTGCTGGGTCAGACTGCCCGGCGTCCGGCTCTGGACCGCGATATCGCTTGCCAGGCCTTCCTTGGGGCCTCCTCGCAGATATTTCCCGCTGCAGGGTACCTGTTTCCCGCGTGCAGGGTACCCGGCCAACCCCAAGGCTCTCGCCGCCCCATCGGCACCGGATGCCTGACAGGCACAGGGCCTGCATACTTTCGCGGGACATGGCGAAGTTCTGCCTAGGAGCCTGTGCATAAAGGGTTTTGATGAAGGACATGACAATGAATGAGGTAGATAAGAGGCAGCCAATCCACAACTGATTGATTCGCGGCAATGCCCTGTGATTTATGCAACAGCCTCCTAGACAACCTGAAGAAGGACGCAGCATCTCCGTTCCTTTGCCCCAAAACCCGCCGCTTTCCGATGCCGCAGACCCGGTCGGTATGCGGGAAAACTATTTATCCGGCACCTCTGGCTCGGTTTCGGGGCCTTCCGTGAACCCGCAGTTGACGACTCGACAGGGGGCGCAATCCGAGGGGAGGTTGCGAAGCGAGCATGCGAACGGCTTCAGGATCTTTGTCGGGGGCCCGGGCGGGATACCGGGAATATGGAGAGACGCACCGGCAAAAATCCGCCACGCGACCTCCCGACCTTGCGGATTCCCTTGGCTTCCGCCTGACCCATGGGACAACAGGCAACGGTTGCGAACTCATTCCATCGAATTCCGACGGGGACATCTGGAGCTCACCTTCAGGATTTCGCCACGCCCTCGATACGGTCAACGGCCTGAGCGTGTCGTTGGCGGCTCCTATGATGCCGATGGACATTCTCGCAGCAGACTTTCCGTTGCCTTTATTGTCCGGTCGTTGCCGCTATTTGCCACATAATCTAAATTCAGGTAGGCCCAACTTTTTCAGGGCGCATGAAGAGCTTATTGCTTGCGGCAGACAATATACCCATAGGGCATAAGCTTCATGTCCTTCCGCGAACATCATCAGCATGCCGCAAAGTTCCGGCTCACTCCCGAAACTTTCATGCCCCCTCTCCCTATCCCTTGACGGTGGCCAATCAGACCGCTTAACCGCGATTGCCGCCCCCCAATCCATGATGTCGGATCATTGGCCCGCCGGATGATGGTATCCTTTCGCTATTCGAAGTGTCATGACACCTTTTGTGAATATAATCACTAATTGCCCTAGACGCAATTTCCTTCCAGACGGCAGGCTCAGCGTAACCATTGACCCACTCGTACACAGACAATGACCGATAATGGCGGCCATACTGTGCCCCACCTCTCTTTTCCGGAAAAGTCACCCTGACTTCAACATTCAGACCGGAAACTGATTTCCCTCGTCTTGATATCACCGATGACGATCAGGACGAATGATATCCTATACGACTGTTGAGCCATGGCAAAATCAAGGACATGCGAACCGTGTCCATATTCAGGCACGTCAATTTTCCGTTCGAATCCGAGGTTTCCCGTCAAAGTGCATTTGGAATTTTCGGTGTTTCCGGAAAGTGGCTCGCCGGGCAATTGCCATCGAGCCACACGGAATTCAATGCGCGATACCGTGAGGCTCAGGAAAATATCAGGCCGGCAACGCCTCGGAAACACAGATCGGTCCCCTTCAAAGTTTTCAAGGCTGGCCACTAGGGATTTTCACGGCAAGCCGCAGAAAGCGCGTCCTCCAACGATGCCCGTAAGCGCGTCCTGCCCTTTCCCTTATTGGAAGGGTCGGGTCGCCGCAAGCCGATTCCGGAAAGCTGAGGTTAGCCGGATAAAGCCGGATAAGACCGGATAAGACCGGATAAGACCGGATAAGACCGGATAAGACCGGATAAGACCGGATAAAGCCGTAGGAATTCGGAAAATTCCGCGCTTCCCGCACGTCACGCGGCCGCGCTTCCCGCCCCCGGGCAACAGTGACCTGCTTTCCCCCGCCCCAGCCACACGGAGCATAACGGCCACGCAACGCGCCAACCGGCGAGCGCACTGCCCGACGGGTTCAGCTGTCCGGGTTTCCGATGCCCGCCGCCTGGAGCTTTTTCATGTACACGGCAAGCGCGGAGAGGGCGGCGGGGGTCACCCCGCGTAGCCTTCCCGCCTGGCCCAAGGTGGATGGCCGGTGGACGTCCAGAGCCTCCGCGGCCTCGCGGGAGAGCCCGGGGATCGCGGAAAAATCCATGCCGGGCGGCATCGGCGTGCCCTCCTGGCGGCGGGTCCTTTCGATTTCGTCCCGCTGACGGGCCAGATACCCCTCGTACTTGATCTCCGTCTCCAGGGTAAGCCGCGCGTCAGCGCCCAGCTCCCCCAGCTCGGGGAAGAGCGATGCCAGGTGCGCGAGCCGCACCCTCGGGCGCCTCAGGTATTCCGCGGCGGGCATGGGCTCTCCCAAAGCCGCGTCCCGTTCCGGCACCCCGAACTCCCGCTCGATTCTGAGCGCCATGGCCGACGTGACGCGCCAGCCGTTCAGGAGCAGGCGCCCCCTGTCCATAGCGGCGAGCTTGGCTTCCAGGATCCTCTCCCTGGCCGAGTCCAGAAGCCCCAGCCGGGCGGCGACGGGCCTGAGCCTCACGTCGGCGTTGTCCTCTCGGAGCGAGAGCCGCCATTCGGCACGGCTGGAGAACATCCGGTACGGCTCCGAGACGCCGAGGACGGTCAGATCGTCCGCCATTACGCCAGAGAGCGCCTCGCCACGTCCCAGATAGAACGGCTCCGAGCCGCCGGCCCGCCAGGCGGCCATGGCCCCGGCCCAGACGCCCTGGGCGGCGGCCTCCTCGTAGCCGCTGGTGCCGTTAATCTGGCCCGCCAGGAACAATCCCTTTACCTTCAGGGACTCGTAGGAGGGCGACAGATCCCGCGGGTCGGAATAGTCGTATTCGATGGCGTAGCCCGGTCGCGCGATCACGGCCTGTTCCAAGCCCCTTATCGTCTTCAGCGCCGCGGCCTGCACCTCCGGCGCGAGGCCCGTAGGGAGCCCGCCGGGGTAGACGAGATCTCGCCCGTCAGGCTCCAGGAAAACCTGGTGCCGCTGGCGATCGGGGAAACGGGCCACCTTGTCCTCAAGGGAAGGGCAATAGCGCGGCCCCGAGGAGACGGGGCTCTCGGAGTAAATCATCGAGGTGCCGAGATTCTCGCGGACGATCCTGTGGGTCTCCTCCGAGGTCCAGGTCAGGTGGCACGAGACCGTGTTCCGCGGCGGCCCGCTCAAGGTCGAGAAGGGCCTGGCCTCCGGATCGCCCGGCTGCTCCTCCAGGCCCGCCGTGTCCACGGTGCCGGCCTGGATCCGTGGAGCCGTGCTCGTGGAAAGCCTCCCCAGCCTGTGGCCTACCCGCTCCAGGGGCGCCTTGAGCCCGTCCGCGGGGGCCTCGCCGTGCCTGCCTCCCGGCACGGAGTCGAGGCCGCGGTAGATCCTGCCGTTCCAGAAGGTTCCGCCGGTCAGGACCAGGGCGCCGCAACGGAACGCTCTGCCCGATGCGAGCGCTATCCCCTCGATCCTGCCCCCTGGGGAGTCCAGCCCCGCGCATTCCCCCTCGATGAACTCGAGCCCAGCCGCGTCCCCGAGAAACTCGCGGGCCAGTGAAGAATACCGCGCCCGGTCGACCAGGTTGCGGGTGGCGCGGGCCGCAGGACCCTTGGACTCCCCCAGGACGCGGCACTGGACGGCGGCCAGATCCGCGCCTCGGGAAGCCCAGCCGCCCAAGGCGTCCACCTCCCGCAGGAGCCCGCCCTTGGCCGGCCCTCCGAACGCGGGGTTGCAGGACAACACCCCCACGGTGTCCGCCTTGAGGGACACCAAAAGGGTCCTGGCCCCCATGCGGGCCGCAGCGAGCGAGGCCTCGATGCCGGCGTGCCCGCCGCCTACGACTATCACGTCGAAAAGCGATGTCAAGATCTTCAAGCCTTTCTCCCGATCGAAACGGCAGGCCGTTCCCCGGGCCGCCGCAAGCGGCTCGATCGACCGCCGCACGGGGCGACATTGCGTCGGTGACGGCCCGGCGTCTGGGACTAGGGCAGGTTATGCCAACTTAACCTAATTATCAAGCACGGCGGAAGGCCCACGAATCGCCATATTGCCTGTCTTTGCCGCCCGTTTCTGCGGGATCGGGTTTATGTTACTCGGATCGGCGGCCTCCCTGGCGGGCGGAGACGCAAGAGGCAACGCCAGGCGAAGGCGATCCTCCCGCTTCGGGAGATAAAATGACACGTTCAACATAAAACTCAGATTGCCGGCAAAGGCAACGGTCCCGCCTCACGGGCCAGGGGCTCCAGATCCTGGCCCACGCGCAAATGGGTCGACTCCGCGGCTCACGGGCCAGCTCCTCGCACGCCAGCGGCTCAGGGACACGGCTCACGGGTCTGCTCCTCACGCGCCAGCGGCTCAGGGACACGGCTCACTCGCCAGCGGCTCCGGGCCACGACTCACGGGCCAGCTCCTCGTGCGCCGGCGGCTCCGGGCCACGACTCACGGGCCTACGGCTCCGGGGCAACTTCTTACTAACCAGTGGCTCCGAGCCACGGCTCACTGGCCGGTCGATCACGCCCCAGCGGCTCCGCGGAAGCGATACCTTCCTCCGGGCACACGCCATAGGTGCCAGGCTTCGGCTCACATGCGCGCGGACTTTCCCCAGGCTAACGTGCCAGGGGCTCAGGGACTCTGCTCACGCGCCAGCGGCAGGTCTCTCCATTTTAGGAATGCCTGATAATTTCAGAACAGTGAGCCGGATCCCAACTAAACCTGGATGCTCACCCGTGCCATGTTTCAGCATGGGCCCGGCAGGAACCCGGACGTGGGGGCATATGGCCGGAAGTCGAGTTTTATCCAGCCGGCCTGTTTCCTCTTCTGTGGTTTTTTACGGTGGCTGCCCTGATCACATGGGTTTTCGCCCGCTTCAACCCCCTCACGGTCAGGCTGCCTACACCGCATATCAGTTTCAAAAAATACCGAACCTGACCTCGATGCCGTCGCATCTCCCCAACCGTTTCCAGGTGGCATCGTCCGAATCCCCCTTGTCCATTTCCGCAATATTATATATTCTTGTTTCCGAGAATTTGCCGGGGTATTACATGGGGATGAAAGTTTGGAATGCAGACCATCGGGAGGCAAGCCGTGACCGCTGGATAGGCGATATCATACGGCTCATGGCTTCTCGGGGATGTCAACTGTACCAGGTTCAAGGTAACGAGCCGCCACATCATATTCCCTGCGGATTGTCATTGCCAAGCAAATCACTTCCCTCGCGGGTAGCCTGTGGGCGGCTGAGTAGTCCCTGTCCCTTATCTGTTTCTCTGCGGCGTCTAGTGAAGCGGCGAAGTCTTTTTCACTGGGGACGGCATCGTCCTTGCCGTCCGACTCATTGGCAAGCAGGTATTTAAGCTCGATCACCACCCGGACCCGGTCATCAAGAAACACGACCATGTCTGACCGTCCATGGCCTGACCTCACCTCGCTCAGCACCTCAATCCCAGCAGCGAGAAGGGCCGCTTGGATGACAGAATGATAGAATTTTTCGGATGGCTTGTGAGCTACTGACGCGATTCCGGCTAGAAGGTCATGTAGCAAACTGGCAGTTTTTTCTGAGTCCCTATTCAAAAAGGCTTTCGGGAGATTCTCGGCGAAATCGTTGAATTCGGCATTGCCGAGATCGAAAGCGGATTGGAAAAACGATTCCCTGAAATTCAGGGCTATTTCCAGATTCGGGATCCTGAAACTGAACGACTTCTCTTGGACGGTTTTCCCGTTTACGGTCCGATCCACATAGATTATACGGTCGATCGTCAAATAACCGCTGTGAAACAGGACAGGTACAGCTTCAATCTTTCGTCCGAGCTCAATTTTTCTGATCTGTTCAGCTGGATAGGCGTCCAGGTTCGGCTGGATGAATTCCAGGGGCCTTTTCCTCACAAGGGCGGACAGATGCGAAGGTTTCCCAGACGAAGGCCAATAATCGCCAAACTCGTTTCTATAGAAAAAATTAATTATGGAGTAAGGGTTCAACAGCTGTTCTGCTCCAAGCCAGTTATATCCATCGTACCATTCAAGGATCTTGGCTTTCAATTCGTTTTCATTTGCGTCCTGGCCAATGTTTCCGATATTTTTCAGGCTCTTGAGCGCGTCTTCGAACCTATCTCCGAAAAGGCCATCGAACTCGGATACGGTGAAGCCGCAGATCCCCGCGAATTCTGGCGACAGAGAGATGTCCATAAAGTTGTTCGGTCCAGAGTTCAAGGAGGTCATAGCGTACCTGGTGACACCAGTGACTAAAACGAAGCGAAGATGTTTTTTAAATTTTTTCAGTGATTTGTAAAATCCATGCAGTACATCCAGATAGCCGGAAGCAAGTTCACTGTGGTATATAAGCGAAGAAACCGGGTCATCGTACTCATCGACAAGGACCACGGCGCCGATGCCGTATTTTTCCGTAACGCCTTTCAATACATTCCCAAGCATCCTGCCGCATGAACCAGAGGAGATTCTGATCCCCTCGGTTTCGGCGATATCCCTCAAATCGGCCTTGATGTTCTCATTGAGATCATCCTTGTCGGCAAGCCCATCGTAAGACATGTCGAATCTCAGGACCGGATGCTTTTGGAAGGCATAATCACTTTCGGAACCGATCCACAGGTCCTTGAAAAGCTCCTGGTTGCCCAAGAACAGCTCCTCGACCGCATCCAAGAGAAGCGTCTTTCCGAAGCACCTTGGCCTTGACAGGAATACGAATTTAGAAGCGTTGATCATCATATGGATGACGCCACCGTAATAAGTCGGCAAGGGATTCATGATTAAGTGCTGGTTGGGGCAACGGAGGTCCAATCAGGCCGACCAGGAAATCATGCCCCTATAATTGGTACGTTTTGCCTACCCTTAAGCCTCTCCGAGGCCAATGACCAGTGGCCGATGCCAGCCTCGGGTTGCAGTTTCGACTTATTGCAGTTCCGTCATGGATATATTCGGTCTTGTCGGCGTAAAGAAGATTCCCTGTATAATTTCCTGAAATGTTGGATCGCCAAACGGCAACGATCTCGTCACCATGATCCCTCCTTAACGCTCAATTGCTCGAGTCTGACAATCATCGGGCTACCGGCTGCGGACAAGAGGGCTCACCAGAGCCAATGATTGCATAGGGAGTTCCTAACCGTTCCGCAACCGTATTTTACCACAAAATGTAGTCATAGAGTATCCATTAACCCGCCCAAGGTGAAGAGGCGATCGATAACGGCCTGCATTCAAGCTCGATGACGCTCCCTCCCTTCGATTATCGAGACCGCCTTGCTTAGGCCTCGTTCTTGGGGCAACGCCGATGGGGACGCCTTTCGGGACGACGAGCGGGCGGAAGGACGGTCATCAGACGCACTCAGACTTGCGGGGCATCCATGACGGTGCCGCGGCCAGAACGGTCGGGGCATCGGGATGTCGATGGCGGTCAAAAGGAACCCGCCTCCGGTGAGGCGGGCTCGCTGGAACTGGGGCACCCCGGGCACCGGGCTGTCCGCCAAGCCCAGAAGGCGGACTTGCAATCCCGGTTACGTCAGCCTGGGAAATGCTTTTCCGAAGAGTGCCGGGCCTCTGTTCCAGAGGATCTGGTCTTTTGTTCAGGTATCAGGAGGAAGGCATGACCCTCACCCTGAAAACTGATACGCAGAGCGGTTCTGCCTCCCCCCGCAACTGGCGGGACCTTCCCCCCGGCGAATAGGTTGGGCTCTCTCCCCCGGCGGCAACGCCTGACATCGTAAAGGGATACTATTAGTGTAGCAGATATTTCTTCTTGAAATCAGACTTTTCAATTTCTAATGATGGTCTTACAATTCAGTTTCTGACCCTGTGTCAATGCCTACTCCCCTGTGTCAAGACACCAACTGCGTACGGATGTTGTATAAGCTGTGCCATATACAGAGGGTCTCAGGCTTCATCGTGACAACTTCCTGATTGTTGGACCTGGTTTACCCTCCCAGATCCCCAATTGGACCTCATAGGGAACGGATACGGTATTGACAAATCAACTTTATAGTCTTAGTGTTAATTATGTGGTATGATATACGGCATTTGCAGTATTTTCAACATTAGGTCCTTATTTCCCTCATAAGATTATCGGCCCGGGAAGCCTACCGAGGCTTTCTGAAGCAAGGAGCAATCAGAACAACTAACCGGCAAATTTTCTTCGGCAACAGATACCGCCAATCTGTTAAAACTCAGCAATAAACGAGCGAGAGGTCTTTTCGTATGGTAAGCGATGCATCGAGCGATACCGACACAATTTCTTGAAGCCAGTACCGGCGAATCAGTCCTCTTTTGCCGATATAATAGGACAGAAATACCTGTATGTTGACAAGACCCGGATGATCCATAAATTGGTTACAGGACCAATAGTCCCCTATCTTCTCATAAGGCCGAGGAGATTCGGCAAAACTATTCTCCTCGATACGATCCAGGACGTTTTCGAGGGTAATAAGGAGCTTTTCGCCGGGCTGGAAATATCGAAATTGAAGTACGATTGGCAACCTTTTCCTGTGATACGTATCGATATGACCGATGTCAATTCCAATCCTAATCATTTCGAAGCAAGTCTCACCGATTTGATCAATACCATCGCCGAAGAAGAGAACGATATCGTCCTTGGAAAGCGCGACTATGTAACTGCCATTAGAGATCTGATCATTCGTCTTTCATCCCGAAATGATGTTTGGAGCCAATCGGTTGACATAGGCAAGATTCGTTCCAGGAAAAATGTTGTTGTTCTCATAGACGAGTACGACGCTCCCGTTCTTGACAATATCGCCGACTTCAAGAAATGCGAGGCAATCAGAGAACGACTCCATCAGTTTTATCGGGTTTTTAAATCGCAATCTCGACGCATCCGGGCTCTTTACATTACCGGTATCACTAAATTCAAAAAGCTGTCCTTTTTTTCAGTCTTCAACAACGTCTGTGACATTTCCAACATGAGCGACTTTTCAACCATATGCGGTTTCACTGAAACGGAGTTCCGCGAAAATTTCAGGGGTCATTTGGCTTTAGCCTTGAAATCATTGAAAAATGATAATGACATTGAGCCGGAAGCAACCGAAGAATCCCTTATTTCAGAGATTTTGTCGTGGTACGACGGCTATAGTTTTGATGGTTTGAATACTGTCCTAAATCCGTATTCCATAGTGTCATTTTTCGACAACGAAAGGAAGAAATTCGATGATTACTGGTACAAATCCGGGGCCTCGTTATTCACCTATGAATACGGATTGAACAACAAGAATTTTTTTAAATTATTCGATTCTTCACTATCACCCGGAAGCGATTTTAGCGTTGCGGATCCGTCATTTATGGACAATGCAACTGTGCTTTGGCAGGCAGGATATTTGACCGTCGCCAGTGTTGAAAAGTCAAAAACTATTGACAGTTATCTTTTGAAAATCCCTAACAATGAAATCAGGAACGCCATTGTATATGAAATGATGCATATGAATACCGTTCCAAAAGACAGTAAAGACCCGATAGCCTATTTGAGTGATTATTACAAAGATTTTATTTCAGCTTTCGTTTCTCGCAACGCCAAAAATTGTGAATCAGCTTTTTCCTCGTTCATAACAAGTTTCCCGTCAAATCTTCTCGGTTCTTCTGACCTCGGCGAATATGTCTATCATGCTCTGCTGTATTGCCAGCTTAAAGCCGCAAATCTTGACGTACGTTGCGAAAATATGGGGCTCAACGGCATTTCGGGCATTGTCGTCAGAACTCCTCAAGGGGACTGGATAGTCGTGGAACTTAAATACGAGAAATCCATCGACTCATCGGAATACGTTGCCGGTTCAGTCAATCCCGAACCGACGGTTCCTGCTCCAAAACGCGCTTCACCCGTCCAGCGGGCGCATAAGCCTCGTGTAATATACCCCGGTCCAGACGGGGATCCGATGCCGTCAGGCGGCTCTCACCCTCCGCTCGAGGTGGGGGGCAAATCGAAGCGCGTTGCCCAAAGGCTCATATATAACATCAATCGGGCCTTCAAGCAGATCGTGGAAAAGGACTATGCAACGCCATACATCTCTTCAAGAAATAAGGTTTTCGCCGCAGCGGTTGCGGTCTACGGAAAGTCAGACATGATGTTCGCGTTCAGGGATGTTGTCTGGTCAAACGAGCTTCATAAGGTAGTCTCATACAAATGAGCCCGGGAGCACGGTCGCGTTCCCATATGCCAAAACATGGCAGCCGATGCATGGCGCCTCCCGTAGCCAATGCGGTGGCGAGCTTCCTTTTCTGCCGCTACACCGTCCGGGACGGCCCCCAGTCCGACCGTAGCGTTGGGAACCCTCCCGCCCGCTTCCGGTCCTGACCGCATGTCCCGCCATCGCCGGGGCCGTCCCCCAACGGGGCCAGTCGCAAGACCGCCAATGAGATGCGGCGTCGTCATTCAGTTCAGGACGCTCTCTCATCCCCATCCCCTGGGAAGAGGAACGGGAACCCAGCAGTGTCGAGCTGAACTTTCCGGAATGCCGTCCTGACCCGCCGCTGGGCTCCGGGACGCGGCTCAGTCAGGGTAGACCCCGGAATAGTAGCGTCCCGGCCAGGGGTTATCGAGGGTGCCGTCCAGCCGCCTCCTGGGCTCGGCCCTCCGGGCCATGGTGGCCTCGGAGTCGCGCATGGGCACGGGGCCGCCCTTGGGACGTGCCATCTTGAGGGTTCCCTCGCGTCCGCGCCGCGGGGACGGCACGGTGTCGCGGACGGAGTTGTCGATTCCCACCGGCACGTTGGTGATGCCGTAGTCGTGGACCTTCTGCCAGTAGATGGCCGCCTGGGTGATGGCCCTCTGCTGCTCCTCGTTGTTGCCGCGCACTGCCAGGAAGCCCCGGAAGATGGCCTCGGCGGTGTCCTGGTTCCTCAGATGCACCCGGTAGAAGTCGTAGCCGGTGTTCCAGATGGTCTGGTAGCTGCCTCCCCGCGCGATCTTCCACTCAAGCGCGACACGCACCTCGGCCACCGTGAGGGCGCGGAGCGGGTGTAGCTGGGCGAGGGCCGTTTCTGGAGCGGCGACCGCGGCCAGGGCAAGAAGGAGAACGGCGGCGGAAAGAACCATCGGCGACCGAGGTCGCCGTACCTTAACCGCAGCGCCGGGAGGGGCGGAGGGATTGGTCCCGGAAGGATTCGTCATCTCGGCGCCTTGGGCACGGGGATCATGGGCTTGGCCAGGAAAGGCGCGGTAGCCGGGACTTCCAGGAGGTCTATGTCCAGATCGTCCTCGGCTCCCAGCTCGCCCGCGTCCGGGTCGGCCGCGAACATGCCGTCGTCCCGATCGTCCAGGTAGTTCACGATTACGGCGGTGGAGGTCTCGGGCTGGTTTCTCCGTCCGTCGTCCGCGGCGGCGTAAGGGGTCTCCAGGGTCGATCCCGCGGGCCTCAGCTCGAAGGGCGGCGCCTCTCCCCCTGGAGGGGCAGCGCCTTCGATGGAGGCGGCGTCCGCACCCACGTAGTCCGTGTTGGACTCCAGGTAGTCGCTGCGGGTGCCTGACTGCCCGGCGTCCGGGGCCTGCCCTGCAGGACGACGGGCTGGCGCTTCCGCCCAAGGGGAAACTTCAGGTTCCGGGGACTCCTGCCCGGAGATCGCCTCCGACGCCGCCTGGAGAACGGAAATTCGATCCGCCTCAGGCACGGGAGGCCCGCTCGTGGTCCCGACCGCGGGAGCGTCGCCTGCGAAATCGGACTCGGGAGCGTCGCCTGCGAAATCGGATCCTGGAGCCTCGCCTGCGACATCGGACTCGGGAGCGTCACCTGAGCCATCGGATCCTGGAGCCTCGCCTGAGCCATCGGATACTGGAGCCTCGCCTGCGACATCGGACTCAGTAGCGTAGCCTGAGCCATCGGATCCTGAAGCGTCGCCTGCGACATCGGACTCAGTTGCATAGCCTGAGCCATAGGTTCCTGAAGCGTCGCCTGCGGCCTGATGCTCCTGGGCCGCTGACTCGGCGGCTTCGTGCCCGGCCCCGAGAATACCCGACAGGGGCCCCGCCGGTCCGTCCGTGAAGGTGTCGCCCTGCGCCTGGACGGGGCTCAGGTCCAACTCGTCCGCCGCCACCGCGCCGCCGTCGTCCAGGCCAACGGGCGACGAGGCTTCCGGATGACCAGCCTGCGCGTCCTCGACGATATGGGCCTCGAACTCGCGCTCGGCCTCATCGAAGGCCTCAGGCGCGATCTCCGGCTCCGCCTCGAGCCCCCCGACCGCTACGGCATCGGGGAGATAGCCTGGCGCGGCATCCTCCGCCGACGCGGTATCCTCCGCCGGCGCGGCATCTTCCGCCTCTTCGGGGACGACCTCCTGAGCGGACGCGGAGGAGGCGGCGGTTTCATCATCTCCTGCGACGTCAGCGGGCGATTCGGCATGATCGGCGGCAACCTGGACGTCTCCGGGCTCGGTTTCCGGCTCGGCGTCCAGATCTTCCAGGGCGCCTACGGGTTGCGCGTCGAAAGCGGCCGCCGCGGCGACGGAGGGCGAATCGTCCAGGTCATCCAGCCCCGCCAGTTCCACCAGCTCCACCAGCGACTGCGAGGCCTGAGGTTGGACCGGGGTGCGCGGGGCGTTCCCGGCGAAGGACATGCCGGGGAGCTCCGTCACGAGCACGGGCGGGGACTCACCTTCCGGGTCTGACTCCGTCTCGGCCGCCGCCCCGGTCCCTGCCTCGGGCAACGGCTCGGTCTCGGTCCCATGCGCAACCCCGGCAGCGGGCATCGACTCGGCCCCGCTTTCTCGAACCGGTTCGGCTTCGGACGCCGCTGGCGGACCTGAGGCGGGGACGTCCTGGCCGTGCCTCACGGGGGCGCCCGCCAAAGAACCGCTCTCCACCGTGAAAGCCATGGCCTCGCCGTCCGCACCGGAGTTCCCGTCATCATCGGAGGGGGCGTCCAGATCCGGGTCGAAATCGGAGATATGCGCGGAGATCTCGGCCAGGACTGGCCCTTTCGCCTTGCGGCCCGCGGCCGCGAGGCCCGGGTCAGCGGCGTCCTCCGCATAGTCGTCCAGGGAGATGACGGTCTTCCTGGGAGGGCGGGAAGCCTGTTCAGCCTCGGACGCCTCAAGCCCCGCCATCGCCTCGGAAACGGCGGCGCGGGCCGATGACCCCCAAGGCTCGGAGGGGCCGGGCATGTCCACGCCTGGTATGTCCACGGGGCCGGGGGTCTCGGGAATCTCTACCACCGGGGCGGCGGGCTGGCCGCCTTCGGGCAGGAAGTCCATGAAAGTGCCGCCGACCTCCTCCTCATCGGCCTCGATAACCTCCTGGATGTCGTTATGGGTCTCGACCAAAAGCCGCGAGAGCACCTTGGCCTGGGCTTCTGCCTCGGGATCGACCGCCGGGGCCGCTTCGAGGGCTGCCTCGGATGCCACTGATGCCTCGGATGGCTCGGATGCCCCAAATGTCTCGGATGGCTCGGATGCCTCAAATGTCTCAGATGGCTCAGGAACATCGGGAGATTGAGAAGCTTCGGGATCTTCAGGAGATTCAGGAGATTCTGGAACCCCGGATACCTCAAGGGCATCAGGAGATCCTGCGGCCGCGGAAGGTTCGGAAGATTCGGGATCCTCTGGTGCTTCAACGGTCTCGGGAGCCTCATGGGCCGAATCGGCGGCGGCAACCGCGTCATCGGACGCGGGGGCTTGGACCGGATCCTGTCCGGCCGCATCGGCGGGCACGGATTCGGCGGCCGAAGGCGAAAGGGCTTCCAGATCGGGAATCACCTCGATCGCCGGGGCTTCTTCCGCCGGCGGCCCGGGCGCGTCCTCGATGAAGGCCCGCGCGTCGGCGTCCAGGTTCACGTCCCCGTCGGGTGCGCCGGGAAGCTCCGCGCCCTCGCCTTCGCCCTCGGCAACGGGCGTCTCGCCGGAAGGCGCGGCAGAGCCGGCCAGTTCGGACGTGACCTCCGTCACCGGGTCTTCCTCCAGCGGAGGTTCGGGGGAATCCCGGATAAAGGCCCGGGCATCGGCGTCCAGGACATCCCCCAAAAGCGTGTGGGGATGCTCCAAGCCCTCGCCGCCGTCCACGACGAGCGCCGCGCCAGAGCCCGAAAGCCGCCCGCCTTCCAGCACGGCCACGACCTCCACCGCCGGATCCTCCTCAGCCTGAGGCTCCGGGGAATCCTCGATGAAGGACCGGGCGGCGTCGTCCAGGAGCTGGGAGACGTCCTCGGCAGTCTGGGCCACGTCTATGATCCGGTGGGGGCCGTTGCGCCGGCCGCTGTCGGATGGGGTCCCGGCGGGCGCGTCGGTGGCCAGGGGGGCTTCGGCCAGCGGGAACGATGAGTCCTCCTTCGGCGGGGTCTCGGCGGTGAACGACGCGGAGGGCCGTCGGTCCCCGTCTGGCTTCCGGGGTCCCCCGCCATACGAGGACCCGAAGGCCTCCCGGAAGCTGTCGGCCTCGCGGGATGCGGAGTCGCCAGGATCCAGACCGGACAGGTCAATGTCCTCGTCTATGTCAGCGGCGGCCACCCCGTTGAAAGTGGCGTCCGGGGGCGCGGCGGCCGTGCCGCCCGGCCCACCGCCCGCCTCGCCGGGCGGCCTTCCCCCGTCCGCGGGGGACTCGGAGCATCCGTCCTCGTCGGCATCGTCCGGGGCAGGGGTCACCTGGACCTCGACGGTCCGGCCGCGCGGCAGCACCCTTATCTCCAGGGCCAGGCCCTCGGGGGAGACCTTGACGTCCATCAGGCTGTCGGGAGGGTAGACCCGCACGTGGACCATCTGATCGGGGCAGGGGACCTTGACGAAAACCTTAGCTCTCTTGCTGTTCTGGGTCATGGCTCAATCCGTGCGGGAAATGTGGACATCGGGCGCGCTGGAGTGAAGGAGCGCCCCAAACTCTTATCGGAAGGCCCGGCCCCGGGCTGAAACGGGGCCGGCTGGCGACTGGCGGGGAATCGCGGAGGGCGACCGGGGCCGCCGTCGGACCCGGGCCCGGACGCGGGCTCCAGGCGGCGTCCTCGACCGTGGCGACTATCGTCCCTGGGCTTGCTCTATTCCGGCCCCGGGACTTTTCCGACAGGGTATCCCCCGCCACGGCATGTGCAAATGCCGGGCCGCAAAAATCGGTCCTCCGGGTGCCGGCGGCTCGGAAACTTATGCCGCTGGCCGATTTCCAGAACAAGGAATCCCCAAGCCGTAGGCCGTGGCGCTTACTTGCGCACACCAAGAGGAAAGCCCCAAGATCCAATGCCCCGGAAGCTGCGTCCCAACGGCACCTCGGCCACGAACGGTCCGGGATGCCATCAATGTTTTCCGGGCCCGACCGGCCATAAGGCATGAAGGCGACGGTTGCTCCCCGCCGCAGGCCGCAGGCGCTCCCCGCGCCGAGCCGACGGGGACGACCAGCGTCAAGGCGTCGTGGCGTTGAGACGTCGAGGCATCTAGGCGTCAAGACGACCGCTCGCGGCTGCCTCCGAGATGCCAGTCCGTTCGGCCGTGCCCTGAATAATGATCCGCGATCCCGCCCAGGGCCGATGACCGGCGGCCCGTCCGGCGCGGCCTACAGGCGCCGCAGACATGCCCGGGGCAATGCAGGCGCGCCCGCCGCTGTCCGCGAATCTCGGAGTCCCCCGGACGTCCGGCTTCCCCTCCCCGGCCGACCCGGGGCCGCCCGTCCCAGTCGGCCAGGCGCGTCGGTCAGACGGTGTCCCCGATGTCCAGGAGCTTGATGAGGTTGGTGGTGCCGCTCTGCTGGAGCGGCAGCCCGCAGGTGATGAAGGCCACGTCGCCCTTCTGGGCGAGCCCGGCGCGCACCAGGAACTCCGAGGCCAGCTGCTCTATCAGCATGATGGAGTCGCAGGCCTGGACCAGCGCCGGGATGACCCCCCAGGCCAGGGTGAGCTGGCGGTAGGTGGTCCTGGAGGACGTCATGCCCACGACCGGCACCTGCTGGCGCAGGTGCGAGATGAGCCTGGCGGTGCTCCCCCCCTGGGTGACGGCCACTATCGCCTTGGCGCCGCGCTCGTCCGCCAGCAGGGACACCGCCCGCGTGATGCTGGATCCCATGGGCTCCAGCCGGTCGGACGGGGGCTCCGCCAGGAAGCCCGCGGAGTCGAGGTGGGGCTCGGTGGCCCTGGCCACCCTGCCCAGCATGTCCACGGCCTCCACGGGGAACTGCCCCGCCGCCGTCTCGTCGGAGAGCATCACCGCGTCGGTCCCGTCCAGGATGGCGTTCGCGACGTCAGTCACCTCGGCCCGGGTGGGCCTGGGGGAAGAGACCATGGAGGCGAGCATCTGGGTGGCGGTGATGACGAGCTTGCCTCGGTGGCGGGCCTGCTGGATGAGGTACTTCTGGATGTGGGGCACATCCTCCAAGGCCATCTCCACGCCCAGATCCCCGCGCGCCACCATGATGCCGTCGGCCACGTCCAGGATCTGCTCCAGGCGGCCCAAGGCCTGGGGCTTCTCGATCTTGGCTATCAGAAGCGGCGGGCTCCCGCTCCGGCGGATCATCTCGCGCACGGGCTTAAGGTCGTCCTCGTGCCGGACGAAGCTCATCGCCACGAAATCCACGCCCGCCTCCAGCCCGCAGACCAGATCCAGCTTGTCCTTCTCGGTGAAGGCCTTGACGGACAGGCTGCTGTCGGGCAGGTTCACGCCCTTGTGGGCGCTTATCGTCCCGCCGGTCAGCACCTCGGCGTCCAGGCCCAGGTCGTCGCGCCCGGTGATCTTCAGCTCCATGCTCCCGTCGGCCAGGAGGATCCGGCTCCCCACCGCCACGTCCTCGGTCAGGTAGTCGTAATGCACCGTGAGCTCGTGGGGGGGGGCGTCGCCCGTGCCCGAGACGAGCCGGATCTGGTCGCCGGTCTCGAGGCGCCGCTCGGTTATCGCGCCCAGGCGGATCTTGGGGCCGGAGAGGTCCTGAAGGATGCCCACCTCGCGGCCCTTGGCGACGGAAAGCTCGCGGAGGTTCTTTATCACCTCGCGGTGGGACGCGTGGTCCCCGTGGGAGAAGTTCAGCCGGGCGACGTTCAGGCCCGCGTCGATCATCTGTCCCAGGACCTGGGGCGAGGCGGAGGCGGGGCCGATGGTGGCTACGATTTTGGTCTTGCGGAGGCTAAGGGGTTCCGGCATAATGACAATTTACCCTCGCGCCCGAAGGCGCCTTCCGTCCGCATGAGGGACGTCCGATGGTTCGTGATGCCCGGATCCGCCCGTCGGCCCGGCCACTGCGGCCGTTCCGCGCCGATCCGTATACAGTGTAGATCAAGTCAGTCTCCGCAGGCCTCCGGCAAGGGAGACCGCCGAGGCCAATACCCGCGTTCTTCCTCGACTTCCCAGCCTCCCTCGGGAAGCCCGCGCCTCGCTCCGGCGCAACGGCTTCCGGGCCTCCCGGCCGACCTGGCAGCCCGCGCCTCGCTCCGGCGCAACGGCTTCCGGGCCTCCCGGCTGACCTGGCAGGCCCGGATCCCTTTGACGGCCCGCCAGGGGCCTTTCGCGGAAGCGCGATGCCAACGCGAATGGTAACACAACCCGCTATGACCGCCAATCCGCATGCGCCGACACCCGGTCTACACTGACGCCGCCGTCCTGGCCTGGGCCAGGGACGAGGGGCCCGAACTCCTGGAGTCCTCGGCCCTGGAAGAGGCCCTGTCGCCGGTCGTCTCCAGGCTGAGGCTCCCCAAAGGGCTTTTGGCCGACATGACCGGGATCGTGGCCAGGAGGCTCTATCCCCAGGGGGCCAGGCCCAGCCTGGGCGCCGTCCGTGCCGCCCGCACGCTCTTCGGCAGGTGGGGCGTTAGCCCCGGGGACGTGGATCTCCTCTACTCCACCTCCGTCGGCCGGGACTTCCTGGAGCCCTCCACCGCCTCCATCATCCACTCCAAGCTGGGCCTGTCGCCCGAGTGCGTCCCGCTGGATCTGGGGAGCGCCTGCCTGGGCTTCATAGACGGCCTGAACCTCGCGGCTCTCCAGGTCGAGATGGGGCTCTGCGACCTCGCCCTGGTCGTCGCCGGCGAGAACTCCCGACCGGTCCTGGAGAGCACCCTGGACCGCCTGCTGGCCGGAACCGCCGACCGGAGGGCCTTCTTCGACAACTTCGCGACGCTGACCCTGGGCTCCGGCGGCGCCGCCATGCTCGTGGGCCGCCAGGACCCGCGCGCCCCGGGCCCCAGGCTCCGGCGCATGGTCTCGCTCGCGGACGGGCTCTCCAACGGCCTGTGCCGCGGGGACTTCGGGGGCATGACCACCGACGGCGCGAAGCTGCTCCAGAAGGGCGTGGAACTCGCCTCCAGGACCTTCCTGACCGGGGCCCGTGCCTTCGGGTGGAGCCCGGGGTACTTCGATCTGGTGGTCTCGCACCAGGTGAGCGAGGTCAACACCCGGCGCTTCGCCGAGGCGTTGGGGCTCCCTTGGGAGAGGATCTGCCGCAGCTACCCCCGCTTCGGCAACATGGGAGCCGCGGCGGTGCCGTTCACCTTCGATCTGGCCTCGGACGCGGGCCTGCTTGTCCCCGGCTCGCGTTGCGCCATGATGGGCATAGGTTCGGGGCTCTCCTGCGCCATGATGGAGGTGGAAATCCCCCTGGGCTTCAGGGGGGCCCCGCCGCCCGCCGCCCATCCGCCGGACGAACCCTGAACCCTCGGGGCGCCTCACGGCTCGCCGCGCGACGTCAACCGGGATCGCCACGCCCACCCGCGCGTCGTCGGACCTGCCGCTTGCTCCGCCTGGCCTGACGCTTAAGCCGCCCGGCACCGCCTCACGCCGCCCGACTCGCGCCTCACGCCGCCGGGACGACAGCTTGCGCCCTGCGGGCGGATACCCTCGCGCCCTCGGAAACCCGCCCCTGGCGTCTCGCCGCTGCCCTCGGCGCCTCCGGAACCGGCCGTCCGGCCAGAAAGACCCCCGCCTTGACGCTTTCCCGCTTCCTGCCCTCCCTTCCCATGACGCCCCTTCCGGCGTTCCTCCTCTGCGTCTCGGGCGGGATTGCCCAGGCCCTGGCCTTCCCTGAGGCGGGACTCTACCCCCTGGCGTGGCTATGCCTGATCCCCCTTTACCTCTCCGCGTACCGGCAAGCCCCGGGCAAGGCATTCCTCTACGGCTGGATCTACGGGATGGCGCTGGGACTCGCGAGCTTCAGCTGGCTCGCCGGCGTCATGAGCGGCTACGGCGGCCTGGGGCCCTGGGGCGGGGCGCTGGTCCTCATGATCCTCGCCGCGTTCCTGGCCCTGTACCAGGGGCTGTTCGCGTGGCTCTGCGCGGGCTGGGACGCCGAGGGCAAGGGGTTTTTCGTGAACCCTCTCCTGGCCGCCTTTTACTGGACGGGCATCGACTTCCTGAAGGGCTGGATCTTCACGGGATTCAACTGGACGCCCCTCGCCGGGGCGCTCGCCGGCGAGCCCAGGCTCACGGGCCTCGCGGACGTGCTGGGAGCCTACGGCCTGGGCTTCCCGGTGGCTCTCGCGGGCTTCCTCGCCTGCTCGCTCATGGTCATGCAGAACAGGGCCCGGCCCATCGAAACCGTGATCGCCGCGGCCGGGGCCGCCTCCTGCCTGATGGCCGTGACTCTTTACGGCATCGTCACCTACAACGTGTGGGAGGACGAGGCGCGGGCCGCGCGGAAGATCGAACTGGCCGTCCTCCAGGCATCGGTGGAACAGGAGTACAAGTGGGACGCGGCCTTCCGCGAGGAGATTCTCGGCCGCTACGACCAGCTGGCCAAACGGGCCGCGGCTTCCGGGCCATTCCTGACGGTCTGGCCCGAGACCGCCGCGCCTTTCACTTACGGGCGCGACGCTCTTGAGACCCTCTGGATCCGGAACCTCGTGGTCGAGACGGGGGCTCCCATGCTCGCGGGCCTGGCTGCGCCGGCTGAAACCCCGGACGGCGAGTTCCGCCTCCGCAACCGCGCCTGGCTCCTGTACCCCGACGGGACCCCGGGGCCCTTTTACGACAAGCAGCACCTGGTCCCCTTCGGGGAGTACGTGCCCTTCATAGACGAGCTCCCTTTCCTGCGTTCCGCCTTCCTCCAGGGGGTGTTGGGCGCCGCCGGCAACTTCAGCCCGGGCGAGCGGCGTCCCCCCATAGAGTACGGGGGCCTGGGCTTCGGGCCGCTCATCTGCTTCGAGTCGATCTTCCCTTACCTGGCGCGCCGTCAGGCGGCGGCCGGGGCCGACGTGCTCCTGGTCACCACCAACGACGCCTGGTTCGGCGACAGCTGGGCCGCCGCCCAGCACTTCCAGCACGCCCAGCTCCGCGCGGCCGAGACGAGGCTTCCCCTGGCCCGCGCCGCCAACGACGGCATAAGCGGCCTCATCTCCCCCTCGGGCAGGGCGCTTTTCCGCTCCCCCCGCCACGCCGTGGACATGTACCTGCTGGAGGTCCCCTTGGCCGGCCGGGAGAAACCTACCTTATACGTCCGCGGTGGCTACCTGTTCGCGCCCCTGTGCGCGGCCTTCGCCGCCGCGGCCTTCCTGTGGCTCCTCGTCGCCAGGGTCCGGCTCTCCCTGAAGTCCGCCAACCAACGGCCTCATGGTCACGGAAGGACGCCGGGAGGCGGGGGGGCGTCCCCCGCGGGAAGGTCCGGAAAGCCCGGGAGAGGCCAGAAGGGCAAGAAAGCCGGCAAGGGCGGGGGGAAAAAATGACACGGGAAGGCCTACGGCGGACGGCCCGTCAGGATATCCCGCCTGAAACCCCGTTTCCCAGCCGTCCTTGCCGCTTCCTGCCTTCGCCACGCATCGTCTGCCCGTCTCCCCGCCGTGGCCGTCCCTGCCGGAACCGCATGGCGGCCTCCTCACAACGCCAAAACCCGTCTTGACCTGAAGGCCAGGACACGCGGCAGGCCCGGCAGGTTAAGGACAGGGGCGACAGGACAATGACAGGCCTGGCTGGCAAGGACAGGGGCGGCAGGCATGGACAGGAACGTCAGGCATGGGCAGGAGCGGCAGGGCAAGGAGAGGAGCGGCAGGGCAAGGACAGGCCTGCCAGGAAAGGACAGTAGCGGCAGGACCGGGCAGGCTTCCGAAGCCCGCGCAGAAGCCTGAGCGGCACCCGTGCCAGTGAAGCCCGGAACTGATCCCGCGCCGGCCGAAGCCGCGACGGAGTTCCGGACAACTGCCGCGAGTCTCGGCCCGTGAAACTGTCGGACTCAAACGCCAGAAATCGCCGCCAACCGGCAGAGTCCCGCGAGCCCGGCATGCCGCGACGCGTCGGCCAAGCCCTTCGCAGGCCGCCCGGAAAGGCGGATAAAATGTTGACCCGTCTTGCGAGGCGAATGTCAACTCCCTGAAATTACGGATAAAATCCTCCCGCATCACGGGCGGCAAGATGGCGCGGGGGAGTCTGCCGACTCCCGCGAAAACGGACGATCGTCCGCGATATCTCTCCGGCTGGCCCCCAAATCGTCAGCCGATCGTATGGCCCGTATTTTTTTTCCGATTCCGAAATTTTATTTCTGCGCCTTTTGTCAGCGTGGTTATCGCGGACCTCGAACCTCCACTCATTCAGCCTCAATTTGTATTTTTTCAAACCAGCAAGAATAATTCAGTCGGTTTGTATCAAGTGCTATCATAAAATATACAAAGTTAAAAAAATGTTTTTCTATTTATATGGCGTTTTACTGCGGATAGCGGTCTACGTCCACGTCCGCAGCACCTTTTTGCGGGCGGCGACGGCAATAATCCAGTCCCGGAACGCCAAAAGCGGGAAGAAAAACCTCGGAGACCCGAAATACCCCTTATGCCAACCGTCTCGGAGAACGCGGGCTACAGCGGCGCAACTTCCGCAACTTCAGGGCACCAAAAATAGTCAAAAAATGTTCCGATTTAAAATATTACAGCCTGATTCTCCGAAAAAAACTACCAAAACGTAAAGAAACGATACCCGGATACGCCTCTGAATGCGCCCCCCGGACTCCACGAATCGCCTTGAAAAGTTCGGCTTTCGCCCTTGCTTTCCGCGACTGGGGCACGTTGACACCATTTGGCTCATTTGGTATCCTCCCCGGGTGAGTCGTTTCAAGGCGCTTCTAGCTGGGTCTGCGCCCGGCACGTCCGAACGCCTGAACGTTTGAAAGCACAGGGGCGCGCCTGTCGCCCCTGGGAGATCCACGGCGCCGGGCTTCCCGGGGCCACGACTCTGGATTTTCTTGAATACCCGCCGGCCAGGAGGCCTCGCCCCCGGCGCTCGGGCAAGGGATTACCCCTTCCGGCGCGGACGATACCTTTTTTTTCATTTCTCGCCCCGGCCCCCGAGCGCAGACGGCGGGGGGGGACCGGGGCAGGCCCCCTTTCAAGGCCGTCGCCGCGGCCTGACAACCGATTCCGGACGAACCGAGGGCAGACACAAGGACACAAGGAGAGTTTTAATGAAAGCGACATTCTTTACCCTGGCTCTGGCGGCGCTCGTCGTGTGCATCCCGGCCCAGGCCTCGGCGCAGGTGGAAGAGAAGACCGTGCACCTGAGCGTACTGGGCGGGGCCATCTTCCCGAGCTCGATGGATATCGACAACGGCGCCGCCTTCTCGCTCGGCCTGGGGTACAACTTCACCAAGAGCTTCGGGCTCGAGCTCATGGGGACGATCGCCCCCAGCCTGGACGACAACTGGGATAGACCCGATGAGCAGTCCGGGGACAACGACTTCGTGCTGGGCCGCCTGAACGCCCTGTTCCATTTCGACACCGGGACGAAGTTCGTGCCCTATCTCACCGCGGGCATCGGCGGCGCCAAGATCAGCGCCGAAAGGCACGACGACTACAACTCCTTCACCTACAACGCCGGGCTGGGCTTCAAGTACTTCTTCGACGAGACCGTGGCCCTCCGCCTCGAGGCTAACGAGGTCTTCTACCACAAGCAGGTCGAAGGCATGGGCAACTTCCATTCCCCGATCGTCCAGGCCGGCCTCACCTTCCAGCTCGGCGCCGCCCCCGCCTGCATCGATTCCGACGGCGACGGTGTCTGCGATCCCTACGACAAGTGCCCCGGCACCCCCGCGGGCTACAGGGTCGACGCGGACGGCTGCCCGCTCACCGTCAGCATCACGCTCGACGTCAAGTTCGACTTCGACAAGTCCGTCGTGAAGCCGGAGTACCGCTCCGAGGTCGAGCGCGCCGCGACGTTCCTTAACCAGCATCCGGGCTCCACCGCGGTCGTCGAGGGCCACACCGACTCCCGCGGCAACGACGACTACAACCAGCGCCTCTCCGAGCGCAGGGCGACCGCCGTCCGCGATTACCTGGTCACCCAGTTCGGCATCGCCCCCAGCCGCGTCACCTCGGTGGGCTACGGCGAGACCCGCCCGATAGCCACCAACGAGACCGATGCCGGCAGGGCCCAGAACCGCCGCGTCGTGGGCGTGTTCTCCGGGACCGACGTGGACCAGTAAAGACGCCAGAAGCCCCTCGGCACCCGTGCCAGGGACGCCTCCAGAGAGCCAGGGCCGCCTTCGGCGGCCCTGGCTTTTTTGCGCGTGCCCCCTGCCCGGTCGGATCCGGGCCTGCGGGCGGCCCCTAACGCCTGCGGCCCGTGTGGCCTACCGCGGGCAGAGCCTGCGGCACGGGCCGCGAGCTTCGCTCCCGCCGAACGGCGGCTTGACTTCACACGGCATTTCCCGGTAAACATTGTCGGGGAAATCCCCGCCCCGCCTTGCCCGGGCCCGTCAGGGCAAACATTGTTGGGCAAACCCCCGCCCCGCCTTGCCCGTGCCCTTTTTTTTCGTCCCGCGCACGACCGCCGGGCGCCCCGCACCGCTCGGAAGTCGCCTAAGCAATCGGGACGCCGCAGGCAACGCCTCGGGACGCCGCAGGCAACGCCCGCAAGCCATGCCCCCGCAACCGAAAGGAGCCCCCGTGGCCCCGATCTGGAACGTGGACCCGATCCTCTTCACCCTGCCCGTGGTCCACTGGCCCGTGCGCTGGTACGGGCTGTTCTTCGCCTGCGCGTTCCTGGCCGGATTCGCCCTGTTCCGCTGGCAGACGGAGCGGGGAGGCAGGGGCGCCGAGGCGGCGGCCTCCTTCATCGTGCCGGGTTTCCTGGGCACGCTCGTCGGCGCCCGGGCCGGCCACATCCTCTTCTACAACCTGGACTATTTCCTGTCGGATCCGTCCTGGTTCTTCAGGGTCTGGGAAGGGGGGCTCGCCAGCCACGGGGCAGCCATCGGGCTCGCCCTGGCCCTCCTGTGGCAATCCTGGCGGACCCGCGAGCCCTTCTGGGACCTCTGCGACCGCTTCTCGTTCTCCGCCGCCGCAGGGGCGGCGCTCATCCGCGTGGGGAACCTGTTCAATTCCGAGATCGTGGGGAAGATAGCGCCCGACGGCTCCCGCTTCGCCGTGAGGTTCCCCCGACACGACTTCTTGCTCCCGGAAGCGGCCGTGCCGCCCCGCTACCCCACCCAGGTTCTGGAGTTCCTGCTGGGGGCAGTGGTCCTGGGGGCACTCCTCCTGGCGGACCGGCTCCTGGGCCGCGAGAGGCGGCCCCGGGGGGCGCTCGCGGCGCTTTTCCTGATCCTTTACTTCGCGGGACGCTTCTGCATCGAATTCCTGAAGGAACGCCAGAACGCGGCGGACACGCTCGCGCTGTCCCGCGGCCAGATGCTCTCGGTGCTCCCATTCCTTTTCGGCGCGGGTCTCCTCGTCTGGTCCGTGACGCGGCCCCGGCCTCCCGCGCCGCCCGAATCCTGGGTCCCGCCGGGATCGGACAGGAAAGGCCGGTCCCGCAAGGCCTCCGGCAAGGCCGTAGGCGCTTCCGGAGGCAGGGGCAAAGGCGCGGGCAGGGGACGCGGCAAGGGCCGGGCCGAAGACGGCGGCGCCATCGGCCGCGTGGCCGCCGGGCAGGGCAAGGGCCGGGCCGAAGGCGGCGGGGCTTCCGGCCTGTGGGCTTCCGGCAGGGGCGGAGGCCGGGGCGGAGACGGCCTATGAGGGCCCCTTACCCCTTGAGGATGGTCCGGGCCTTCCACAGGGCATTCCTCAAGGATGCCGGAAGGCTCCTCCGCTCCCTGCCTCGGAGCCTCAAGCTCCGCTGGTGGGCGGTCATGGCCGTCCAGCTCGGGACGGGGCTCCTGGAGACGCTCTCGCTCGTCTGCATCTCCGTGTTCGCCATGAGCGTCGCGACCCCGGAGGCGGTCCCGGACAACTTCCTCCTCAAGCCCCTCCTGTGGGCCTTTCCCGGCCTGAAGGCAGGGATCTTCGGCTCCCCCAGGCGCACGATCGCCCTCGCTAGCCTCCTCATGGTCGTCTCCATCGCCGTCAAGTGCCTGGCGGCCACGGCCGCCGCGAAGGCAGGCGCCGCGTTCGCGGAACGGGCGACGGTCCAGGTCTCGACCGAGACGCTCCGCCGCTACCTGTCACGGGACTACCTCTGGCACATCACGATCGAGAGCCAGGACGCGATACTCAAGATCATAAACCGCGCCCAGTTCGCGGAATACGTCCTGTGCCTCCTGCAGTTCTACTCGAACGGGATCGTGTGCCTCACGCTCTTCGTCTCGCTCTCGATCCTGGAGCCGGGGCTCACGCTCGCGGCCTTCGCCGTGTTCGGGGCCGCGGCGCTCTTCCTGTACGCCTTCTTCCGCCGCGCGCTGGACCGAGAGGGCGCGAACGTGCTCGCGGCCGTCACGGACGAGAACCGCATCCTCATGGCCGCCTCCCGCGGCATCCGGGAGATCATCATCCACCGCGCCCAAGGCCTGGCTCTGGACGGGTTCCTCAAGACCATCACGGCGGGGCTCACGCCCCGGGTCCTCATAAGCTATATGGCCCAGCTCCCCCAGCAGATCCTGGAGACGCTGGGCTTCGCCACCATGGGCGCCATGGTGGTGGGCATGCTGGCCATGGACCTGCCCATGGACGACATCGTCCAGACGGCCTCACTCCTGATGCTCACCGCCTGGAGGATCCTGCCGGCGGTGAACCGCTCGCTCGCCTTCTCGGTCAGGCTCAGGGCCCTGAGGCCCATAGCCGTGGCCTACCTGGATCTCTGCGACCGCTTCCTCGCCGAGGGCGGGCCGCCCCCCCCTGACCCCGACCCGGCGTTCCGCTTCGAGCGGGCCCTGGAACTGAAAGGGGTCTCGTTCCGGTACCCCGGCGCGAACGCGGACGCGTTGAGCGGTATCGACCTCGCGGTGCCCAAGGGCACCCGGGTGGGGCTGGTGGGACCCTCCGGATCGGGCAAGTCCACCCTTGCGCTCATCCTCTCGGGCCTGGCCCCGCCCACCGCGGGGGAATTCCTGGTGGACGGGCGGCCGCTCGACCCCGCCGCCAGGGAGGCATATTTCCGCATCCTGGGCTTCGTGCCGCAGAACCCGCTGGTGCTGGACGGGACCCTGGCCCAGAACGTCGCCTTCTCGGCCTGGACCTCGCCCAAGGACGAGGCGAAGGTGCGCCGCGCGCTGGCCCGCGCCGCCGCGGACTTCGTGGACCGGGACCCCAGGGGCACGGGGCTCCCGCTCTCCTCCGCTTCCGGGACCCTTTCCGGCGGGCAGATCCAGCGCGTGGCGATAGCCAGGGCCCTGTACTCCGATCCTAAGGTGATCCTCTTCGACGAGGCCACCAGCGCCCTGGACCAAGCGAGCGAGAACACGGTCCGCAGGACTCTCGCGGAGGCCGGGGACGGCGTCACCCTGGTTGTGATAGCCCACCGCCTCTCAACGGTGGAGTTCTGCGACACGCTCCATTGGGTGGAGGACGGCAGGATCGTCCGATCCGGCCCCCCCTCCGAGATCATCCCCCTCTACGTGAAGGACGCCGAGGCCAAGGAGGCCGAAAGGGCGCTAGCGGGCCTGGAGAGTCTGGCGGGGCCAGCGTCGCCGACGGGCTCTGAACCGGGATCTGCCGATGCGGATGCGGGACCGGACGGCGAGGGGCCGGAGAAAGGCGCCATCGACGGGGACGGTTGAGCCTCCTCGCCCCCCGAATCCGCGCCCTGTCGCCAACGATGCCTCGAAAGCGGCATGGTACTCGACCGCCCGATGGCGCCCCCGGTTCACCGATTGCACCGCCCGACTGCCCGATGGCGCCGCCCGACCGCCCGATGGCGCCGCCCGACCGCCCGAAGGTGCCCCCGGTCACCCGGACGGCGGCCCAGATCGCCAGATGCCGCTTTGCCTTCCCTGCCTGAATATGGGATAATTCCTTTTTTCTTAGCCCTTCCTCGCCTTTCTCCCTCCACTGCGGCGTCACGCCCTCCTTCGAGCTCCCGAGGTCCCATGCCTTCTTCGCCCGAAAAGCCACGCGGCCCCGAGCCCCGAGCCCAGGGCCCCGCCAGCCTCGGGAGGGTCGGCTTGCGCCTTGCGGGCCGTCGGCACCCGTCGGCCGCATGCGCCGCCGCGGCTCTGGCGGCATTCGTCTGGTCCTCAGGGGCAGGACTCGGCCCGGCGGAGGCCCTGGCAGCCGTGTCCCCACAACCTGGCGGGCCTGCGGGGACCCCGTCCGACGCCGGCGACGAATACGCCCGCCTCGAGCGTCGGCTCGACAAGACCGTGAAGGACAAGGGCATCCAGACCGAGCTCCCCCTCTACGAGCCCGAGGCCCCTCCCAAGAAGCTCGAGTTCCCCAAGCCCCCGGTATCCCTTGCCAAGGCTGCGGTCGCCCTGGCCCTGGGCGGATGCGTGACGCTCGCCTTCATCCTGGTCGCCAGGGCCCGCCGGGCCCGAAAGCTCAAGGAAGACGCTCCCCCGCCCGCCCCCAGCCCCCGCCCCCGCAAAGAGCTGGACGCGGCCTTGAAGGCCGTCCGCGACGACGCGGACGACCTGGCCAAGCTGGGCCTCTTCGGCGAGGCGGTGCATGCGCTTCTCCTGAACGGCCTGGAGGCCTTCCGTAAGCGCGACCGCATGAAGGTCCCGCCGCATCTCACGTCCCGCGAGCTCCTGCCCGCGTTGCCCTTGAACCGGATCGAGGACGAGTCCTTGCGGGAACTCGTCTTCATGACGGAGTCCTCATGGTTCGGGGGTTTCCGGCTGGGCCGGCCTGACTACGACTCCGCGCGTTCAAGCTTCGGGAGGCTGTTGGGCTCCGTCTCCCCTTCGTACGGGAAGGCGGCCAGGGCTTCCGGCACCCGGCCCCCGGCCTCCAAGGCCGATGCGCCGCCCACCGCCTCCGGGGCCGAGGCAACGCCCCGTGCCTCCAAGGCCGATGCGCCGCCCCCTGCCTCCGGGGCCGAAGCACCGCCCCATGCCGCCACTGGCGATGCGGGCGCGCCCGGCCAGGCAGGCGCGCCGTGAGCGGTCGCCGCGGCATCCCCGTCCCCCTCCTGATCGCGGGGCTTCTTCTTGTAGCGCTCATCCTCTTCATGGCCATATCCGGAAGAGGCGGGGGCGGCGTGTCCGAACCCCCGCGGAAGGCCTCCCCGGTCGTGCGCGACAACAGGTACGGATCCTACTCGTCCTCGGCACTGGGCCACGAGGCGCTTTACGAGGTATTGAGCGAGCACAGGCCCTTCGTGGAGCGCAGGCTCTCGAACGCGCCCTTCCCCTCCGGGCCGTTTTCGGCGGTGATCATCGCGGACACCGCGGAGTTTCTGTCGGATTCCGGCATCGGCCAGCTCGACGGGTTCGAGGGCAGGGCGCTCGCGGTGCTCCCGAAATGGACGCCGCGCTCCGACCGCTTCAGGGAAGACTGGGTTCGGGACGTGACGCTCGACGAGAGCGGCCATTACTTCCTTGCCCTCCTGATTCACCTCGACGAGGACGGCTACCAGCTCGAGGGGGGCCCGAAGCTGACGACGGTCGAGAGCGCACCGGACTTCAACTACAACGAGATCGGCATCGTGCCGGACTTCGGGGACCGCCCGGTCCAGCTCATCACGGGCCCGGGCATCAGGCCGGTGGTCTCGTCCCGGGATGGCGTCCTGGTGGGCGAGCTAATACGCCCGGGCCCGCCCAGGATCTGGATCGTTTCCGACCCGGATCTCACCTCGAACCACGGGATCGTGAAGGGCCAGAACCTGCGCTTCGCCCTGAAGCTCATAGACCTCTGGACGAGCGATCTGCCGCGTACCTCGGAGGTGACCTTCGACGAGTCGCACATGAGGCTCAAGGGCGAAGGTCGGGGCGGCGGCATCCCCTGGCGGCTGCTCAGGCTCGCGCTATCCCCCGAGACCGGGCCCGTTCTTCTGGCATTCCTCGCCGCGCTCCTCCTGTTCCTCTTCGGGATGAAGCGCACGTGGCCCGATGAGCGAACCCCGGAACTCAGCTTCGGCAAGGCCGGGCTCATCGCCAACACGGCGCTTATTCTGGAAAGGTGGCCCATGCGCCCGGAACTCTTCCGGCGCTACATGGACTCGGTGGTCAATTCGGCAGCTCGCTCCCTGAAGGCCCCGCCCGCCGCCCGAGGCGACCGGGTGAGGCTCGTCAGGTGGCTCGACGCCAGGACCCCTTCCCAGGGGCCCTGGGGGCTCATCAAGCTGATGTCCGAAGCCGAGCGGGAGCTCGCGCTCCCAGCGGCCTCGGCCTCTCGCCTCCTGTATTACGCGGGAAGGCTCCACCTCTGGAAGGAGGAGGCGGAAATTGGATCTGGAACTGGTGGCAAAGATAACGGGCGCCGTACGCGCCGAGGTAGGTAAGGTCATCGTCGGCCAGGACGGCGCCCTGGAGATGCTCCTGTGCGCCCTCCTCTCCGGCGGGCACGTCCTCCTGGAAGGCGTCCCCGGCACCGGGAAGACGCTTCTGGTGCAGTCATTCGCGATGAGCCTCGGGCTCCAGTTCGGGAGGATCCAGTTCACCCCGGACATGATGCCCGGGGACATCCTGGGCACGAACCTCTTCAATTTCCAGACCAACGAGTTCACCCTCACTCCGGGGCCGGTCTTCACGGAGATCCTTCTGGCGGACGAGATCAACCGCACCCCCCCCAAGACCCAGGCAGCGCTCCTCCAGGCCATGAGCGAGAGGGCGGTCACGATCGACCGCCGCACCCTGGAGCTGGGGGACGACTTCCTGGTCGCGGCCACCCAGAACCCCATCGAGCAGCAGGGCACCTACCCGCTCCCCGAGGCCCAGCTGGACCGCTTCCTCTTCAAGCTCCTGCTGGACTACCCTACCCGGGACGAGGAGGTGGAGATCGTGCGGCGCCACGGCTCCAAGCCCTCCATGCCCAAACCCTCCTCGCTGGGGGTGAGGGCGGTGGCCTCCAAGGAGCACGTGGCCTACGCGCGGGCGGCCGCGGCCTCCGTGAAGCTCGCCGAGTCCCTGGCCGCGTACATCGTGGACGTGATCCGCGCCACCCGTGCCCACCCCGCCGTCGAGACCGGGGCCTCGCCCCGGGCCGCGGCCATGCTTTCCGCCGCGTCCCGGGCCTACGCCGCCCTCAACGGCAGGGACTTCGCCATCCCCGACGACGTGAAGGTCCTGGCCGCGCCGCTTTTGCGGCACCGCCTGGTCATGACCCCCTCCTCGGACATCGAGGGCTTCACGCCGGACAGGGCGGTCTTCGAGATCCTGAACCAGATCCCCGCCCCCCGCTGACCGGGGGCCGCCGAGGCGCCCGGAGGCCCTCCAAGGAGCCTTGCCCTGCAAGCCCCTTCTCGCCTGACGCGACCCCGGCCCCAACGCGACTTGCGATGCCGACCTGCAGGCCGGGCCTTCCGGGCCCCTCAGCTTACCGGACTCCGAGGTCACCAAGGACGGCCTCCCTGCCCCTCCCGGCCGTCAGAGCCGTCCTGGGCCGTCTTGGCCCGGGATCAGAGCCGTCCTGGGCCGTCCTGCCGCCAGAGCCATCCTCTTGGACCGTGTCCTGGCCGTCAAGAGCCATCAGGGGCCGTCCTGGCAGCGCCGAGCCCTTCTGGGCATCCTGGGCCGTCAGAGCCCTCCTTGGGCCGTCCTGGCCAGCCCTGAGCCGCCCCCGCGACCCCGGTCAGCCTTCGCAGCCCTGGCCTGCCTTGCCTCGACTCCCGCCGGAGGCCTCACGAATGCCTCCCGCCATACCGCCGCGGGCCGCCGCGGCCCCCGGACCCGCCCCATGATCCTCCCAGCCCCGGCCTGCGCCCTGGTCATCGCCGCCTCCTGCCCCGTCGCGGCGGTTATCCTGACCGCTTTCCCCGAGAGCTTCCTGGCCGCGCTGTATCTCCCGGGCCTGGCGCTTGCCCTTTTCCTCTACGATCTCGCCAAGAGCCCGCCGGCCCAGCTAATGGAGGCGCCCTTCGTCCCGCCCAAGCTGCTGTACGCGGGAACCCCGGAAGTCTTCCGGATCCCCCTGAAGCTTCCGGGCCGAGAGGGCGCGCTCTCGGTAAAGGTGCTCCTGGAAGTCCAGGGGCCGGTCAAGAGACACCCGTCCGTCAAGGTCGAGACCGAGGACGGGGAGGGTGAGGCGGAGCTGGAGCTTATGCCCGCCCGCCGCGGCCGCGCCCGCTTCGCGGCGCTGTGGCTCGCCTGGCGGGGACCGCTGGGCTTCGCCGAGACGAGGGTCTCCATCCCCCTGGGCTTCGACTGCGAGATAGTCCAGGACATCCGGCGGGTGCATTCCGAGGCTCTTTCGTTCCTGAGCAGGGAAGGCTCCGTCGGCAACGTGTCGCTCCCCTTCAAGGGGGAAGGCGCGGAGTTCGAGAACCTCTCGGAGTACCGCCTCGGCATGGACAACCGCTTCATCGACTGGAAACGCTCCGCGAGGCACAGGAGGCTCCTCGCCAAGGAGTTCCGGATGGAGCGCAACTGCCAGATAGTTCTTGGCTTCGACACGGGCAGACTGATGTGCGAGCCGGTCGCCGGGTTGCCCAGGCTGGACCACTTCGTGCGCGCGGGGCTCCTGTTGGGCTGGCTGTCGCTCAAGAGCGGGGACCTGGTCGGCTCCTGCTCCTTCGACTCCAGCTTCAGGACCTTCCTCGCGCCGGGCAGGACCCCCTCGTTCTTCCTGAAGCTCCAGAGGTTCACCGCGCGGCTGGAATACCGTCCCGAAGAGACCAACTTCACGCTGTGCCTGACCGAGCTCGCCTCCCGGCTCAAGCACCGGGCGCTCGTTGTGCTGTTCACCGAGTTCGGGGACTCCGCCGGCGCCTCGCTCCTCATGGACTGCCTCGAGCTTTTGAGCCGCAGGCACCTGGTCGTCTTCGTCTCCACCCCGGACCCGGCCACGGCCCGGCTGGCCGCCGCCGCCCCGACCGACTACCGCGCCATGGCCGAGAGCCTCATCGCCGACGGCCTCATGCGCGACCGGGCGGTCGCGCTCGAACGGATGAGCCGCCTGGGCGTCTGGTCGCTGGACCTCCCCCCGATCGAGGCGGGGGCGGCCCTCATGAACCGATACCTCACGATTAAGCAGCGGGGCATGCTGTGACAGGGAACCTTCCGCCCGACGGCAACCCGCCGCCCGCCGATGTCCGGTCCGTACCCGGGCAGGCGGATCGGGACGCGCGGCCCGATCCGGGACGGCGACCGGATGACCCCTACCGTGCGCGACCGTCGGCCCAGCCTAACTCCCGACCCTGGCCGGGGGATCCTGACCGGGCACGGCCGACGGTCCAGCCTCACGCGGGACAGCCATACGCCGGGCAACCCTCCGCGGGACAGCCATACGCCGGGCAACCCTCCGCGGGACAGCAATACGCCGGGCAACCTTACGCGGGACAGCAATACGCAGGGCAGCCTTACGCGGGGCAGCCTTACGCGGGACAGCAATACGCCGGGCAGCCTTACGCGGGACAGCAATACGCCGGGCAGCCT
>JAISFS010000283.1 GCA_031263485.1 Deltaproteobacteria bacterium
GTCTTCGCCAGTCGGTTCCGGTCGCCATCTTCGGCGACTGGCTCCGCGGAGATCTTCGGCAATCTGCTCCGGCGGTCATCTACGGAAATCTGCTGCAGCTATCATCTTCGGTAATCGTCTTCGGTTATCATCTCAGGCAATCGGCTTCGGCCGTCATCTTCGGCAATCGGCTTCGGTTATCATCTCAGGCAATCGGCTTCGGTTATCATCTCAGGCAATCGGCTCCGGTCGTCATCTTCGGCAATCGGTTCCGGCCGTCATCTTCGGAAATCGGCTCCGGCTATCATCTTTGGCGTCAGCTCCGCGCGGCGCCTTCTATCCTGACAAGAGCTTGTCAAGGAGGATCCTATGGCAGTGTCATTGAGCAAAGGCGGCAACGTCTCCCTCAGCAAGGAGGTCCCCGGCCTCAAGGCCATCTTCTGCGGGCTGGGCTGGGACGCCAGGAGCACGGACGGGGCGGAGTTCGACCTGGACGCCTCGGCTTTCCTCCTGAAGGCCGACGGCAAGGTCACGGGCGACAGCGGGTTCATCTTCTACAACAACCTCCGCTCCCAGGACGGTTCGGTCGAGCACGCGGGAGACAACCGCACCGGTGCGGGCGAGGGCGACGACGAGGTGATCAGGATAAACCTCGCGGGCGTTCCCGCAGAGATCGACAAGATCGCCGTGACGGTCACCATCCACGATGCCGAGATCAGGCACCAGAACTTCGGGCAGGTGTCCAACGCCTTCATCCGCGTCGTGAACCAGGACGGCGGCCAGGAGATCGCCCGCTTCGACCTGTCCGAGGACATGTCCACCGAGACGGCGATGATCTTCGGGGAAATCTACCGCCACAGCGGCGAGTGGAAGTTCAAGGCCGTCGGCCAGGGCTTCGCTGGCGGGCTGGGACCCCTGGCGAGGAACTACGGCGTGAACGTCTAGGCCTCCCGCGGCGGGGCGGCCCGCGCCTCCCCGCCTCCGCGGCAATTCCACCGTGACCCCGGCCCGGGCTCCGCCCAGGCCGGGGCGCGCGGCGGCGCCCGCGCCTGCCGCGCGGGAAAGGCGAGAAGCAGGATGTCCGTTTCGCTAATCAAGGGAGGGAACATCTCCCTGGACGCGGCCGTGGCCGATCTGAAGGCGATATTCATCGGCCTGGGCTGGGAGGAGAGGGATTCCACCGGCTACGACTTCGATCTGGACGCGTCCGCCTTCATGCTGAAGGCGGACGGCAAGGTCAGGGGGGACAGCGACTTCATCTTCTACAACAACCTGCGGAGCTCGGACGGCTCGGTGGAGCACTCCGGCGACAACTTGACCGGAGGTGGCGGTGGCGACGCCGAGCAGATCAAGGTCGATCTCGTTTCGGTCCCCCAGGAGATCCAGCGCATCGCCGTGACCGTCACCATCCACGACGCGGAACGCCGCCGCCAGAACTTCGGCCAGGTCACCGACGCGTACATACGCATCGTGAACCAGGCCGATAACGCGGAGATAGTCCGCTTCGACCTTTCCGAGGACATGTCCACCGAGACGGCCATGATCTTCGGCGAGGTCTACCGGCGGAGCGGGCAGTGGAAGTTCAAGGCCGTGGGTCAGGGCTACTCTGGAGGGCTCGCCGCCCTCTGCGCCAACTTCGGGATAGACGTGGAATCCTGAACCAGGGTTGCGGCGCGTTCGTCCGACCAGATTGCTTGCCCCTACCTTGCTTCCATCGAGCATCCAATGTTCGCTATCCGCATAGCAATTTTACGTAACAGCAATATTTCCTGTCCGGCGTCCCGTCCGATGAATATCCGCGATTAGAATGGTTTTACCTTGTGGTTAGCCAAGCCGATTTTGCCATACCCCATGCGATTAGCCACTCTAAGGGAAGCTTGTATCGGCCCTCAGCCCAACGAGTTGTCCAGCCGATGAAGTCAGCCCGCAGAGCTCCTGAACGCGGATGGCGGTTGATGGCGACCGGTGGCGCTCATCCTCGATATACGTCGTCATCCGATGTCATCGACTCGCGGGTAGCGCACGGGCGAGGGGACCGGTCTGCACGCCGCCGTCATTGTCGGCTCTCCATCGTGAATCCATCGCCGGCATATTACGGTGACGTTGAAGGAGAAAGCCCTATCATTCCGATTTACTGCTATGTGCATTCGACGATAACCAGGGATGGTTTCTTTGGCCAGGAGAATCGTATTCTCTCAGGAAGAGCTTGAAAGAGCAAGGCAGTGGAGAGATAACCACGGTAACGATATACGGGAAGAGTATAGAGCATCACTTGTCGTCCTGTATCTGGATAAGCATGGCAGTAAAAGAGAGGATGTTGCAGATCTTTTCGGAATAGACATCAAAACTGTCTAAGAACACATACGGAGGATAAAGGGAGCCAGAAAAGGCGGCGAAAATGGCCTTGCGGAGGTCATGACGATTTCTCGTTGAAATTCTGGGATGATGATGAGTTTTCCGGTCGTTTCATCGAAAAGAGCTTTGACTGACAGATTTTGACTTTGCCATTAATTCATTCGCAGAACAAAAAATTCATCGGCAACAATGATCCGGCTCGACCTTTCATTGATTGCCAGAACGACGGACGACGGGGGGTTCGGCATAGGGAGCCGGAACAACAGGAACTTTGCCGGGATCCTGTCCTGCATGTTCGTGGAGATGAACGGGTGCAGGCGGGCTTTGGCCGACATCACCGTGACTGGGCGCGAGGAGGGCTACACTTCAAGAGCTCCTTCATGGGTACCTTATTCTTCATGGACGCCGAAGAGACAGGCAAGCGCGGGAATACGTGACGGAAACGATCAAGAGTGGTAGGTTCAGGGCATCCGATGGCCGACCAGCCGATGGCCGACCAGCCGATGGCGAAGTCCCCGGTCCAGGAGATGAGGCGACATTGCATCGCTGCCAGTTCCGGAGTCCCGGAGTTCCAGAGCCCCTGAGTCTTTCGAGGCTTACCGTTCCCTGAAAATCCTGAGTTCCATGTCCTCCCCCATCCGAGAGACGCGACCCGTTCGCCCCGTTCCGGCGATATGCCGAGTCCTTGGCCAAGCCTTTGGGAACGGTCGGAGCCTGGACTGGGTTTCGGTTTGAAGCCGGATTGATTCCAATACTTTCCGTGTCGCCCTCCTGTCTGCAAGACAACCGGAGGGGCCGCATCGCCAGGGGGCGTATCATTTAGAAGAGGCGGTCCCGTCGCCTCGAAAGTGCTGGCAGTGACGACAGCGGAAGTCGTGACCGGTATTGAGCATGGGGAAAAGGCCGGATCAGCCTCCAAAAACGAACCGAACGGCGATTGGTTCCTTTAAGATCTCATACTGGGAGACGAAAGGCATTTTAAGAGCTAACAGTCTTGATTTATTGATTAAAATCATATGTTTCTATAATTCGGTTCAGCGTTTTCACAGCGGGTCCGCCATAGGCTATAATAGGGAAGTTCCGGATCAATCAATCCTTCGCAACCCAGCACTTCAAACGCGACCTGATGTCCCACGGTGGGTGCCCTACAGGGTACCCTGAGGAGAAAGCGACATGTTGAGGCGCCTTCCGGTCTACCTCCTCCTGGACGTCTCCGAGTCCATGATAGGCCAGCCCCTCAAAAGCCTGGAAGAGGGCGTGAAGCTCATGGTCCGTACCCTGATGCGGAATCCCTACGCCCTGGAGAGCCTGTACCTGAGCGTCATAACCTTCGCGGGGAAGGCGGAGATCGCGCAGCCGTTGACAGAGCTTGCCGCCTTCAGGGCCCCGGCGCTCTCCGTGAGGCCCGGCACGGCCCTGGGCGCGGCCTTGAGGCTGTGCCGGGACTCCATCTCCAGGGACGTGGTGACGACCACGCCCGAACGCAAGGGGGACTTCAAGCCACTTGTGTTCGTCATGACCGACGGGGAACCCACGGACGAATGGCGGGCCGCGGCCGAGACCCTCAGAAATACCTCCCCGAGGCCGACGGTCGTATCCGTCGGTTGCGGGAACGAGGCCGATTTCGATGTCCTGCGCAAGATCTCCGGCGGGGACGCCGTGAACGTCAGGGATCTGACGTCCGAGAGCATGCAGACGCTGTTCTCCTGGGTGAGCGCGAGCCTGGAGGTCTCCAGCAAGGCGGCGGGCGCGGGTGCGGACACCGGCGTGAGCTTGGACAAGACCCCCATGGGCGAGGGCATCTCGCTCGTGAAGAAAGGCGATGCCGCGCCTCCCAAGGCGGCCTCAAGGCTTTTCCTGCACGTTGCCTGCTCGGACACCGGCAAGAGGTATCTCGCGGTCTTCCGCTCATCCGGCAAGCCGGGCGTGTACGACGCCGTGGAGACGGTACCCGTTGCTGAGGACTTCTACCGGGACGGGGAGGTCCGGGCCGCCGACATGGCCGGCGTGTCCTTCAGGACCGTCCCGCCGTGCCCGTTCTGCGGGGCGTCCGTCCTTTTCTTCTGCGACGTCTGCAAAACGGTAAACTGCTCCAGGGGCGCGGGCGTAGTCTACTGCCAGGGGTGCCGCAAGACCTATCAGACGCAGTTTACCGGCTCAGTGAACGTCCGGCCTTCCTCGGGCTGAGCGAGGCCGCGCGTTGGCGCGTCCGGCAGGCTTGACTCCATCGGCGTCCGCCGCCGCGCGTTCCACATCCGGTTTCTGGATTCAGTCGTCAGTCATCCTTCAAGCGTCACAATCATAAGCCAACTGAAACGGATGTCCCGCAAGCCTGTCCCTGACAACGACGCCTCGTTGCCGGCATCCCGCAACCGATTGCACCCAAGGAATATGGCATAAATGTTCAGACGCCTTCCTGTCTACCTCCTCCTGGACGTTTCCGAGTCCATGATAGGCCAGCCGCTCGCAAGCCTGGAGGAGGGCGTGAGGCTCATGGTCCGCTCCCTGATGCGGAATCCCTACGCCCTGGAGACCCTGTATCTGGGCGTCATCACCTTCGCGAGGAAAGCGGAGACGGCGGTGCCGCTCACCGAGCTGGCCTCCTTCAGCCCCCCGGCGCTCTCCGCGAGGCCCGGCACGGCCCTGGGCGCGGCCCTGAGGCTCTGCCGGGACTCCATCTCCAGGGAAGTGGTGACGACCACGCCCGAACGCAAGGGGGACTTCAAGCCTCTCGTGTTCGTGATGACAGACGGGGAGCCCACGGACGAGTGGCGGGACGCGGCCGATGCTCTCCGCAATACGTCCCCGAGGCCTGCGGTCGTCTCGGTCGGTTGCGGGGACGAGGCGGACTTCGACGTCCTGCGCGAGCTTTCCGGCGGGGACGCCGTGAACGTGAAGGATCTGACGGCCGAGAGCATGCAGACGCTCTTTTCTTGGGTGAGCGCGAGTCTGGAGGTCTCCTCCAAGGCGGTCGGCGCGGGTGCCGATCCTGGCGTGAGCCTGGACAAGGTCCCGCAAGGCAAGGGCATCTCGCTTGTCAAGAAGGACGACCCTGCCCCCCCCAAGGCCCGGGCTAGGCTGTTCTTCCACGTGAACTGCATCGATACAGGAAAGAAGTATCTTACGGTCTACCTGGCCACCGGTAATGACAAGGAGTACGCACCTTCTGAGGCGCATCCATTGCCCGATGATTTTTACAGAGATGGCGAGGCTCCGGCAGGGACTGCGGCGGGGGTCTCGTTGAAGGGTTGCTCAAAATGTCCCTTTTGCGGGGCAGGCCGTCTTTTTTTCTGTAAAAACTGCAAGAAAGTGTATTGCTGGAACGGATCCAGCAACTTTTACTGCCCGGGCTGCAATAGGAATTACGAGGTCGTTGTCCTTTCGGTCTTTGACATCAACCGTTCCTTGGGCTGAAGCGCCGGGTACACTCCGCTTTTTAGTTCAAGTCTCCTCCCAATCGCGTTATGGGTTCCATTATCCTGCAAGTTGAATTGACGAACCTGTATCGCGCCATGCGACCGGATGCCCTGGCCCGGTCTGGCTTCCCCCGACCCCAAGGAGTCCGAGCGCATGTCCAGACGCCTTCCTGTCTATCTCCTCCTGGACGTCTCCGAGTCCATGATCGGCCCCCCGCTCCAGAGCGTGGAGGAGGGGGTGCGTCTGATGCTCCGTTCCCTCTTGAAAAACCCCTTCGCGCTGGAGACGGTCCACGTGAGCGTCATCACCTTCGCTTCCAGGGCGGAGACGGCGCTCCCGCTGACCGAGCTTTCGGCGGCTGGGCTCCCTCCGCTGTCCGTGAGGCCAGGCACGGCGCTGGGCGCCGCCCTAAGGCTCTGCAAGGACGCCATAGCCCGGGACGTCGTGCGGACCACCCCCGAGCGCAAGGGGGACTACAGGCCGCTGGTCTTCGTCCTGACAGACGGGGAACCCACCGACGAGTGGAGATCCGCTGCCGCCGCGTTGAGGGGCATGCATCCCCGCCCGGCCATCACGGCACTGGGTTGCGGGGAGGAGGCTGAGTTCGGGTGCCTGACCGAGGTGGCAGACGCGGCGGTGGGCCTTGAGGAGGTTAGCAGGGAGGGCATGGAGCGGCTGTTTTCCTGGGTGAGCGCGAGTGTGGCTGTCTCGTCCAGGCAACTTGACGCGTCGGGCGGGGATCAGAGTTGGATAGTCAATCTCGAGAAGGCCCCCTTGCAGGACGGTTTGCGCCTGGTGAAATACGGGGATGCCCCGCCGCGTTGCGCCCGGCCACGGATCTTCATCCACGGAGTCTGTCGCAACACCGGCAGGCGCTATCTCATCGTCTACCGCGCGGACCCCTTCAGCAGGCACTACGTGGCCTCCGGCACCCACCCCCTGCCTGCGGATTTTCTGAAGGACGGCGCGGCACCCGGCGCTCCCGCTGACGGGTCGCTTCTGGTGGGCTCCGCCCCGTGCCCCTTCTGCGGCAACGACGGCATGGTCTACTGCCACGTCTGCCAGAGCTCCTATTGCTGGGACACTGACGACCCCTCGGAGACATACACCTGCACCGGCTGCCGAAGGACATTCACCCTGAGCTCGGACGGTTCCTTCAACGTCCCCGGCTCACAGGGCTGAAGCGAGGCGGTAAGCCTGAGCCGCCAGGTTGAGCTTGGAGACGGCACCCCACCGACCCTCTGTCAGGCGATCGGTCGGGAATCTGCCGACGGGCAGGCGTCTGAAAGCGAAAAGGCATCTTTCCCGGAAAGCTTTGGCGGCTTCCGGTAGGGGTGCCTTAAGCTGGTGGTCTTAGCCGATGTTGGCTTCAGTCCCCGGCCAGATATCCGGTTTGCCCTCGGCGCTCGACCAGGTCCGAAACCCCCGGTTAGCCAAGTCGGCATCGTTTAGAGGGATCACGGGGCCATATGCCACGGCAACGGCCAGGGTTGCGGGAGCGGACGGCCATCGGGCTCAACGGGCGGTTGCCGGAAGCCAGAGGTATCAACGCAAGTTCTGGCGGAGGCGGGTGCCCAGGGTGTGGGACAGTTGGATCTCGCAGGCCGAGAGCCCCCTCGGGAAGAGTGTGCCGGAGATTAGGGCGTTCTTGATGCTGGCGCCGTCCAGGTTGGCTTCTGAAAGGTCCAGCCCCTTCAGGTTGGCGCCGCGGAAATAGCAGCCGGAGAGATCCGCGCCCTTGAGGTCGAAGGCGGTCAGATCAAGATCGCTCAGGTTCTGGTTCCTGAGATCAGGGGTCTTGCCGTCCTTAACCAGCTTGTTGAACTTTTCCGCGTTCTCCTCGAACATGATCTCGGGCTTGTGGGAGCGTTTGACATCCGACATGCTAGTCCTCCATGGGGGGCTGGCCCTCACGGGCCCGGCAGGGGGGAAGGGCCCTCCCCGGTCGGGGCGCGCCGCGCCTCCCCGGATCGTTCTGCGCCATTCAGATTTTAGTCGGGCACGGGCCCTTTGTCCACAAAGCACTTGAAATAGAGGTCATTCGGAGGGGAAGGGGTACCCGTAGCCCCCGGGTACCCCATGGGAAACGTCAGTTGCCTGGTGTCTCTGTCGGACAGGGCGGTCGGCAGGCGGACAGGGCGGTCGGCAGGCGGACGTGATGCGGATGGATGAACGGGGTCGGAATCCATGCAGGAGTCCTGGCGAAGTTAAGCATTGGGCTATGGCGGAAGCCATGACGGAGGGTTGCCTGGCACGGAGGTGAAGCCTTGCCGGGAGATTTCGCGGAATCCCTTCCGGGAACTCCGCTCAGGCCTGGTCAGGAGTCATGGAGGCAGGCGTGGCGGGTGCCTTGGTAGAGCTATGCCAGGTGCCTCGATGGAAGTTCGGTCTGAAGACCCTGACGGAAAAATCGCCTGAAGCGGTGTTAGGACCCCAGCTGGAAAGGTTGTCAGACGCATCGAGGATCTTCGTTGAGTGGTAGCTCGATGATTTTTGCAAAATGCCGTGGAGAGAGCATGATGCTTCGGGTGGAAATGAACCGAGATAGTGCCCCCATACCAGTCACAATGAGGGGCAGTCTTAAGTCGAGGTTTTTGCCTGGCAACAGCACCTCAGGGCATGGCCTGTATTAAAGTTGGCTCGGAGACGGTCTGGAAGGCCGACATGGGCCGATCGGCGGCACCGAACTTTCAGGACTTTTGAACCGGATGGCCGCGCCTGGAAGGTTGCTGTCAGGCCAAAAATTTAAAACGAATCACCCGGTAGGACATATCAGTCCGCTCATTGTAAGGAAATGGATCAATCATGATTTAATCGGGCGAATACCCGAAAGATGACGTGCCCTAGTCACCGGCTCGCCTCTGGACCGAAGTTGATGGGTTGGTTGTACACAGACCAGGCGGGGTATCGGAGAGCAGTTTCCCGTGTCGTTCAGCTGTTACGGTTAACGGAGTCGGACGATGCTCGCTGTAGCTTCCGTGTTACGGGATGTGGCTAGGATTTTGCGATCCTGCTTGTGGTATATCAGTTAGGATCCGCACGTTTTTTCCGTCAGCGTTCCATACGGCTTCCGCGAAACGTACCATCACAGTGGACGTGCCGTAGACCGCTATTGCGGCTGCAAGGATGGGTTTCTCCGAAACGAGGTACGGCTTGGCGTAATTGTTGATCAATATCTGCCTGAAAGCCTCCTTGACTTTGCTTTCAAGGATGCGTTTGACCTTATCGGTCACCTTCCCATGTTCGAGGAGCCTGGTGAGTCCGGTTAAGTCGGCAGGCTCTCTTCCGTCTGCTGGATGGCCCGGGGTTACCGATGACGATGGTTCATCGTGCTGGCTGTGTCGGCTGTTCCGGTTTTTATGCTCTTCTTCTGAATGGGCAAATTTCGTCTCTATGATGACATAGCCGTTTCCGGAAACATCGAACAGCAGATCGGCTCTGCCGGAATCCGAGTATGCCTCACCCAAAGCCTCTAACATGTTTCCTGCGAAAACTGCGCCCCCGAATCTCAAAATGGTCAATAACATCAATTTATAACTGCCTTCGCCACCGCCCCGATACCACTCCTTCGGAATACCGGAGAAAATGGAACTCAGAAGCATTTCGGACTTATCGACATCGCGTGACCATAAAGTCGACAGAAGTTTGTCTTTCATGCTCGTGAATTCCATCGAAGGATTTGCTTTGTCGTTTATGAATTGAAGTTTCGTCACAAATTCTTGGAATTTTGCTGACAGTTCGTTGTTGATCGCGTTTCTGACCTCGTTGTTTGGAATTTTAAGACGATATGTGATATTGCCTCTGATTTTCTCTATGTTTTCTACTGTCAGATAGCCAGCCTGCAGAAGGAAAGCTTCGTTGTTGATGTTGGCAGTGTCCTGGATTTCAAGAGGCTCCTCCAATGAAATGCTCTTGCCGAATACAGAAAAACGGTTTCCGTCGGAAGAATCTAGAACATCGGAAAAAAGAGATTTTCCTGAGTCGTACCAGAAATTTCCTAAGCTATGGTGATGAAGAAAGCATTTTATCGAAAATGGGTTAAACACCCTAGTCTTTCCGTCCCAGCTATATCCGTCGTACCACTCGGTGATCATGCTCATGAGATCATCGACTGTGGAGTTTGGTGCAAGGATTCCCTCTTCCACTTGCGACGAGATGGCTTCCTCGAGATACTTGCGGAAAGATGAAGTGATTTCATCCTTTGTAAAGCCGCAGATCTCGGAAAAGCCTTTTTCAAAAGTGAGATCCACAATGTTGTTCATGGCCGAAAAAAGAGACAGCTGTTTGAATTTGGTTATTCCGGTTATGAATACGAAACGCAAAAAATTGCTGCATCCTTTGATTGATGAATAAAACCCATAAAGTATCTTGCGTATTCGTTCGATTTTAACTGGATCACGCAGGTGATTCAGAAGCGGAAAATCATACTCGTCTATGAGAAGCACTACGTTTTTTTCGCCAATGGTAATACGCTTATCGGATTCTTTTTCAGATGTTGAATATTTCATGGAAATTTTTATTATTAAATCACTGATAGCATTGGCAACTTTGGTTTGGCTAATCTGAACTTCATATGAATCAGCAAACGTCATAAGCCTGTCGATCAGACCGGTCTGAAAATCGTCAGGCTCGACGTCTATGGTATTCATGTTGATCCGGATTACAGGTAAAGGCTTCAAGCTGAAATCATGGGCCAGACTTTCAATTTTCAATCCGGAAAACAACTCCTTTTTTCCCTCGAATATCTGCTGTATCGTATCCAGAAGGAGGCTTTTCCCGAATCTTCTGGGCCTCGAAAGAAAATAGGGGCCGAATGAATTCAGCAACTCAATGAGGTAACCTGTTTTGTCGACATAAACAGCCCTTAGCGCCTTTAATCCTGTAAAGGAATCTACGGGAATTTGCAAGAGCATGGACGGATTAATCATGGCAACGAACTCTTTCGCGGTAGGAACACCGACTAGGCGGCGAGCTCGATCCGAGGCGGCTATGAAGGTTAGCGGAAGCGAGATAAGCGTCTCAACGAGGGCTCAAGACACGTTTGATTCATTCAGGCCCGTATCCGTTAAACTGAGGATTGAGAAGATACCCATTTCGATTAGTATCCTCTTTATAATAATATGTGTCAAGATAAAGTTTGTCAACCATTCTGCAACAGCCAAGCCCCGACGGGTCATAAATCGACCAAAGAACTGGAGGAAGAGCTTTTGAGTGAGAGCGCTGGGGAATCCTTGCTGAAAAGTAGCATCATGGCACGATATCCCTATTTTTTGCATCATTCAGCGGCTACCGGATAGTCATCCGGGCGGAGCCGTAAGTGTCTCCTGTTGGTTGCGAGGGTAGGGTAGGGTAGAGTAGAGTGAGGGGGGAGTGTAGGGTTGGCATGCAGGATAACCAGTCCTCAGCTTGGAAGATGCGTATTGTAGCGAGATCGCAGTTAAATCGGAGAAAGAGACCAACCGGGTGCCACGGTACAACTTGCAACTGCCCAGTTGCTTGGTGAGGAGGTGCTAGGGGTTGAATCCGCCACTGTGAGAAACTGGGGACTTGTGAACGGGGGGCTAGATGACCTTTGAGGCTTTCCTTGTCCAGGAGGCTCTGACAAGTTTACAAGGCGTTATTTCCGCAGCTTTTGGCTGCGATTCGGTGTGTTTCCCAAGACTCATGTGGTCCTGACCATTAAGCATGGCAGACGTTGGAGTGGTATCTGAGGCAGGCAGGAAGGCTCATTTTTCCGGCCACAGGATGAGGAGCGCGGATCCTGCCTCATTGGCCTGACCGGGGATTTTCCGTGGCTGGTGTCGGAATATCCGTCAGGCTCTTCACATTATTGCCTTCGGCGTTCCATACGGCTTCCGCGAAACGCACCATCACAGTTGACGTGCCGTAGACAGCGATAGCGACCGCAAGGACTGGCCTCTCAGAAGCGAGGTACGGCTTGGCATAATTATTGACCAATATCTGACTGAAAGCCTCCTCGATTTTGTTTTCCAGGACGCGTTTTACCTTATCGGTCACCTTCCCAAGTTCTAGGAGCCTTGTGAGTCCGGTTAAGACGGCAGGCTCTCCTCCGTCAGATTGGAGGCCAGGGCATACTGATGCCGAAGAATTATCAAGACTGCTGTTGAGGGTGTCCTGATTTTTCTGCTCTTCGACTACTGCTTTGGCGTATTTCATCTCTATGATGGCATAGCCGTTTCCGGAAACGTCGAACAGCAGATCGGCCCTGCCGGAGTCCGAGTATGCCTCCCCTAATGCCTCTAACATGTTTCCTGCGAAAACCGCGCCTCCGAACCTCAAAAGGGTCAATATCATCAATTTATAACTGCCTTCGCCACCGCCTCGATACCACTCCTTTGGAATTCCGGAAAAAATGGAACTCAAAAGCATTTCGGACTGTTCAATGTCGCGTGACCATAAAGTTGATAGTAGTTTGTTTTTCATGCTTGTGAATTCTGTCATCGGATTTAATTTGTCATTTATGAATAAAAGTTTAGAAATAAATTCTTTGAACTTGATAGAAAGGTCTTCATTGATCGCGTTTCTGATTTCGAAGTTTGGAATTTTAAGAAGATATTTTTTTTTGAAGTTGACTGAAACGATTCTGTCGATTGTTAGATATCCGGCCTGCAAAAGAAAAGCTTCGTCTTTGATGTTTGATGTGTCCTGGATTTCGAGAGGAGCTTCCAAGGAAATATTTTTACCAAATATCGAGAAACGGTTGCCATCGTAAGAATCGATAATATCCGCAAAAAGAGATTTGCCAGACTCGTACCAGTAGTTGCTAAAATTTTGACGATAAAGAAATGTTTTTATCGAAAACGGATTAAATACTTTATTTTTACCGTCCCAACTGTATCCGTCGTACCATTCTGAGATCATATCCATGAGGTTGTCCACAGTGGAATTCTGCGGAAGGTTCTCCTCGTATATCATCTCCGTAAGTGCATCGTCAAGGAAATCCCCGAATGATGAGGTGATTTCTTTTTCTGTGAAACCGCAGATCGATGTAAAATTTTTATCGAAAGAGAGATCTATGACGTTGTTTAGAGCGGAAAAAAGCGATAGCTGTTTAAATTTTGTTATTCCTGTTATGAAAACGAATCGTAAAAATTCATCGCATCCTTTAATGGCTGAGTAGAGATCATACAGCATTAATCGGATTTTTTCCATATTTTCTTGGTTACGCAGGTGTTTCAGCAAGGGAAAATCGTATTCGTCTATGAGGAGAACAACGTTTCCGGTACCGATACTGCCGGGGATATCAGTTTCGATTTCCGTCCTACCGATGTTCTTTTTTAAAAGAACGTGCTTCATGGAAATTTTTGTTATCAAATCGCTGATGGCATCCACGATATTTGATTTGGAGATTTCAACCTTATATGATTCGGCGATCGGCAAAAGCCTGGCGATCAGGCTTGTTTTGAATTCATCAGGTTCGGTACTTACCGTGTTCATGTTGATCCGGATCACGGGGAAAGGCTCCCAGTCAAAATCAGGATCCAGTGTCTGGATTTCCAGTCCAGCGAAAAGCTCTTTCCTTCCTTCGAATATTTGCCGGATTGTATCCAATAGAAGGCTTTTCCCGAATCTCCTGGGTCTTGCAAGGAAAAACGGGCCGTACGATTTGACGAGTTGGAGGAGCATGCCAGTCTTGTCGACATATACCCCTCCAATCTTGATCAGCTTCGCAAATGAATGAATTGGGATCTGGCTGAACATAGATTTTTCATGCATTGCGATGCTCCCTTTTAAGCGGCAACCCATGTAAGGCGTGAATGCATTTGCTCGTGTGGGGAAAGGAAGTTTGTTGGACAAAGGAACTACTGGCCATAGAATGCCTGAGGCGCTGAATCTACAATTCTGACAGTATCAGTCATGCTGTAACATGATGGATTGTGGATTGTCTGTCCTTAAATCCAGAGTATAACTCCGAAGAAAGTTTGTCAATACCTGTCCGTCCCGATAGCAGTTGAGAATTGACTAAAAACCTAAGGGGTGGCGAGGTTCGAGCTAGTTTGACCGAAAGCGGATCCTTTGCTATAATAACAAAACGTGGCACGGATCCCGCCCTCAGGCATTCCTACGGCGTCCGCCGGAACATCGTCCGGGTGAGCCTTTTTTATTTCAGGCGGACCGCGCGGGAGGATACGTGGGAGAACTGATCCTCTACCTGGGGGGAGCCAAGAGCGGCAAGACCAAGGCGGCTCTGCGGGAAACCGAGAGCCGCCCGGCGCCCCGGTACTACCTAGCGACCGCCCAGGGACTGGACGAGGAGATGCGAGGACGCATCCGCCGCCACCAGGAGGAGCGGGGACCGGACTGGAGGACAGTGGAGGCCCCCCTGGACCCGGCTGAGGCCCTGGCAAGCATCCCCGGCGACCGTCCGGTGCTGTTGGACTGCATCACTCTGTGGTTCTCCAACCTCATGTGGTCCAGGCCCCTTTCCGAGCAGACGCCTGAGTGGTACCTGGAGCTGGTCGGGAAGCTCATCGTTTCCTCGGCTGAACGCCCCGGCGCCTTGATAGTCGTCTCTAACGAGCTTGGCTGGGGCATCGTGCCAATGGAGCCGGAGAGCCGCCTTTACCGGGATATGGTTGGGTTGGCGCATCAGACACTCGCCGCCCACGCCTCCTCAGTATACCTGGTAGTTGCCGGCATCCCGCTCAAAATCAAATAGCCGCCCCTTGGACGCCGTGCGCCTACCAGGGCTTTATGCCCACGTGCCCTTCTGCCCCCGACGTTGCCCTTACTGCGACTTCTACTCGACCGATGCGTTCGTGAAGGTTGGGGAGTACCTGGACGCGCTCGAGCGCGAAGCCGTCCTCTATGCCCCGAAGATTTCGTGGCCGGACTCGGGGGCAGTGCCGGACTCTGAGTCAGGTCCAGGCTCTGGGTCCGTGCCGTTCTTGGAGCCTGGTCCTGTCTCAGGGTCCGTGCCCTTCTTGGAGCCAGCTCCAGTGTCTGGTGCGGGGTTGATTTCCAGGCCAGCTCCGGAGTCAGGGGCAGGGTTGCTCTCGAGTCCAGGTCCCGTCTACGGGGAAGAGCCAATCTCTGAGCCAGGCTCGCTCTCGGAGACATGGCCGCATTTAGGCTCAGGTCCGATATTGGAGACCGGTGCCAGGTCCTGGGAGGGCCCCTTCGGGAGTCTCTACCTGGGAGGTGGGAGCCCGTCCTCCCTTGACGCCGCTTCCATAGCCGCAGTCTTTAAGATTCTCGAGCGCTTCATTCTTTCCCCAGGGGCGGAGGTGACCATCGAGGCCAATCCCCAGGATGCGACTGGAGAGATGATCCGCCTCTGGAGGGATCTGGGGGTCACCCGGATCTCTTTAGGAGTGCAGAGCTTTGATGCCCGAGGCCTCAAGGAAGCCTTGGGCAGGCTCCACGGTGCGAGTGAAGCGTTCGCTGCCGCCGAGGCCGTCTCACGCTCCGGCGCCGAACTGAGCCTGGATCTCATCTACGGCTGGAACGGCCAGAGCCTCGCCGACTGGGAACGGGACCTGCGGCTGGCGGTAAACCTGAGCCCCGGACACGTCTCTGCATACTGCCTCACCCCGGCCCCCGGGACCCGCCTGGCGGAGATGCTCGCGTCGGGCGAAATGCCGCCGCTCCCAGATGAGGGGCTGCTGGCCGAGATGTTCCTGGCTGCGGGAGTTATCCTGGAGACAGCAGGTATCAGGCGCTACGAGGTTTCCAACTTCGCGCGACAGGGCCGCGAGTGCCAACACAACCTCCGCTATTGGAGAAGGACCCCTTACCTGGGCCTGGGCCCTTCCGCCCACTCTTTCGACCTCGCCACCCGCCGGGGGAACCTTGCCTCGCTTTCCGGCTGGGCCCGGGCGCTCCGCGAAGGGGGCTCCCCCCTGGCCTTCTCCGAGGCTATAGGCCCTCGGGAGGCCAGACTGGAGACCATCATGCTTGGACTGAGGCTCTCCGAGGGCCTGGAGGCGGGAGAGCTGGCAACGGAGCCCGCCTTGGAGGAGTTTGTGAGGGACGGCTATATCTTCCGCGAGGGGGGACGCCTGGTCCCCACCGAGAAAGGCATGCTGCATGCGGATTATCTGGCCCGCAGGCTCGCATGAAGGCACCTGGCTATATCGATGCCGGGCTGGGCATGCCTGACGGTCTCTCCTGGAGGTCTGGCCGGGACAGACCGGGCGATCTCCACAGGACGCCGTTCAAGGAAGTTGGGGGTCTTCCCTGGCTATCGGGCAGGGCATGGCGGGTGGATTCCCCAGCCGAGGCATGCTGGGCAGACTCCCTTGGCTACCGGGCAGGGCATGGCGGGCGGATTCCCCAGCCGGGGCATGCCGGGCAGACTCCCTTGGCAACCGGGCAGGGCATGGCGGGCGGTTTCCCCTGGCCGGGAATGGCATGCTGGGCGGATTCCCCTGACTACCGGTCAGGCCATACCAGACCGGCTCCCCTGGCTACCGGGCAGGGCAAGCCGGGGCGGTCACCATGGCTGTCGGGCCGGGCCATGCCTGGAGGTCTTCCCAGGCGTTCGGGCCGGGCAGGTTGGGTGGTCTCCCCAGGCCGGGCAGAGCTGCCGTGGCATGGCGGGCGGCCTTCCCATGCCGGGCAGGGCAGTTGTGGCAGTCTTTTCTTGTGTCCCGGACGAGCTTGCCGGGCAATGCGGGCAGACCAGGCCTGTCAAGCCCCTGCCGACCGCCATTTCGGCCTGACCAGGATCGCCAGCGATGGCTTGGTTCGCCGCAGTTTCGTATTTTCCTTCATCCCGGTTTTCCCGGCTGGGGCAAGCGGGTGCCCTGAGGGCCTCGGGCCCTCGCCGGAAAAGCCGTCAATCACTCGTTACCGGTCGCGGGAAGCGGGCCGAAGGGCCCAATAGCGCGGCCTCCAGACACCCAGTGGGAGGGCAGCATGCCGAAAGCCAGGGTATTCTTCACGTCGATGCGTTGCAGTCTGGGGGACAGCCTCCTCATGAAGCTCCAGAGGCTCCTGAAGGCCGGAGGCTTCGAGGAGATTGACTTCAGGAAGAAGTTCGCGGCCATCAAGATCCATTTCGGCGAGCCGGGCAACCTCGCGTTCCTGAGGCCCAACTTCGCGAGGACCGTCGCACAGCGGATAGTCCAGCTGAAGGGCCATCCGTTTCTGACCGACTGCGGGACCCTGTACGTGGGCCGCAGGACCGACGCGCTCTCCCACCTGGACGCCGCCTACGAGAACGGCTACGGGCCCTACGCCGCAGGATGCCACATCATCATCGGGGACGGCCTGAAGGGCGCGGACGAGCTGAACGTACCGGTCAGGGGAGGCGTCTATGTGAAGAGCGCCAAGATCGGACGCGCCATCATGGACGCGGACGTGGTTGTGTCCCTGAACCACTTCAAGGGCCACGAGGTCACGGGCTTCGGCGGGGCCATCAAGAACGTCGGTATGGGCTCCGGGAGCCGGGCGGGCAAGATGGCCATGCACAACGACTCCAAGCCCCAGGTGTCCAGGAAGCCCTGCGTGGGTTGCGGGGAGTGCCGGAAGTTCTGCGCCCAGGACGCGATAACTATCGCCGACGGCAAGGCGACCATCGATCACGACAAGTGCGTGGGTTGCGGCAGGTGCCTGGCCTCCTGCCCCCAGCACGCCATCGCCAACTCCTGGTCATCGGGCCCGGAACGGGTGAGCCTCAAGATGACGGAGTATGCCTTGGCGGTTCTGGACGGTCGGCCCAACTACCACATCAACATCGTGAACCAGGTTTCCCCATACTGCGACTGCCACAGCGAGAGCGATGCGGCAGTCATACCCGACATCGGGATTTTCTGCGGGCCCGACATCGTGGCCGTGGACAGGGCCTCCATAGACGCTGTGAACCGGGCGATGCCGCTGACCGGCACCCTGGGTGAGGAGGCCAAGGTCGGCAATGGCAAGGACGTCTTCACCTCCATCCACCCCACTACCGACTGGAGGAGTCAGCTGGACCACGCCGAGAAGATTGGCCTGGGCATCCAGGACTACGAGCTCGTGACCGTGAAGTAGCCTAATGGGCCCTTCCGTGAAGGCGCGGTTTGCCTGCCCGGTCGCGCGGGGGCATTGCGGCTCCGCGCGGTCGGGCCTTGCATCGGCCGGGCCTTGCATCGGTCTGGCCATTGCATCGGTCGGGCCTTGCTTTGATCAGGGCGCGTCATGCGTTGCGAACCAGATGCCGCCTGAGGCAGGATGTCAGGATTGCGAGCGTGGCATTGTGCCGAATAAGTCCTGATCCTGAAAGGGCGGATTCGGGCATCCAGCCGAAAAATGGCATCTCGAACTCCTGGCTGACCTGGAGGTACTTCTCGAAGATCCTTCTGAGCACCAGGGTCCCCATTCCGATCGCCTTCACGGAGGTGCGGATGAGGCGTTCGGGATCCGCAGGTGAACCCTGGGCCATGGGGCCTCCTCGTTCCGGATGATCGCGAATCGGCACTTACTGCCGAAGCCGGGCATAGCGATGGGCGAGAGTCTCTTCAGCTCCCCAGGGGAAGAAGCCGGAGCCGCACGGAACATGTCACGGATGCAATTCTGGACGCTGGAGGGCGAGGCGCTCTCGGTCGCGTCAATTAACCCCTACAGCACCTCCGGTGCCCGGTCCCTCTCTCTCCACGCCATGCCGCGAGCCCTGGGCTCGTCCCGGGTGGCAGGGATCGGCGGAATTTCAGCCGAAGAGCGCCCCCAACGCTACGGCCCAGACGAGTGCCGGGAGGGAGCTGGATATTGAGACGGGCGGCTTCAGGCCTATCATGTTGATGGCGATGCCCATAACGAGGATGCCTCCCGTGGAGGTGAGGACCGACTCTATCCCTAAGGTCATGTAGGGCTGAAGGAAGGAGGCGAGCAAGGTGAGCCCCCCCTGGTAGACCAGTATGCAGACGGAGGAGAGGATGACCCCTGCGCCCAGCCGCGATGAGAGGATCATCACCGAGAAGAAGTCTATGAGGGTCTTGGTGAGGACCGTGGTCCTGCCCTGGCCTAACCCCTCCTCGAAGGAGCCAACGATGGACATAGCCCCCACGCATACCAGCACCGAGCTCGTTACCAGGCCTTCGGTGAAGTCTGGGTTGCGGGATCTTATCCTTGATTTTAACGCTTCACCCAACGAGTCCAGCCGCTCCTTGAGCTTCAAGATCTCGCCTGTCACAGCCCCTAGGACGCAGGCGAGGAGCACCAGGATGATGTTCGCCTCCCTGCCCACCATGGAGAGGCCTATGACCACGAGGCAGAGCCCGAAGAGCTGGAAGACCAGGGTGCGGATGCGATCTGAGATGAAGCCGCCCAGGACGAGGCCAAGGGAGGCCCCGGTGCAGACGGCGACGGCGTTGATAATGGCGCCCCAGGGGACAGTCACGTGTACCTTTCTTCAGAAGAGGATCTGGTCTAGGTGAGCGGCCAGTAAGCCCGGGACGGAAACGTTCCGGGAAGCGGTCGGGGGTAGTGCCGCCCGGTCGACAAGAGAAGGCGAGGTTAGGTTGCTGGATGGATACCCGTTGAAGAACCAGCGTCAGGTAGCCGAAGGCGTACCGTTCAGGGGGCGAAGAGAGCGGGAGGCCAAAGTCCGGGGCTGACACATGTTGATCAAGGAGCACCGTTGTTGGCCGATACTTTGACTCCCTTGGGACCTGAGTATGCTTTTTGAAGCCAAGAGAAGGTAAATATTTATTCCACTACAAAAACCCTCCCCCTCGACAGGGAAGCGGAACGCTATGCAGGCATAGTATTGGCACCCTTGCGCTAAAGCCTTCATCCACCGCCCATCTACGCACCCTTTATCTAGACGTTCTGCCCTCAAATGACTGCAAAGGGGTGAGGGATGGGGTTTTTACAGTGGCATCAAATATTAAGATTGTCAAGCAATTAGTAAAAAAATAATGCTGCATACATATAATTATTGGATATACGAGTAGTATGTATATAACAATTAAAGCTAATTCAAAAACCATTATAAGCGAAAGGCACATCACTAGACAAGGCTTTCTTGTCTTCGTGACGGGAAGACTAAGACACAGGGATCAGATATTGGGGGCCGAAGCGATGGGTGAGCCAAAGGACTCGTAGCCGCCGATGGCTTGCGTTGTGAAGTGTTCCGATGCTGGCAAGGTTTAATGGTCCCTGGAGCGGGGAAGCGCTCCGGTCGACTGTTAGTTCCCCAGAAAGGTATACAATGTCAACAACTTAAGGCAGAAATCGACTGTTGATCAGATATTTCCATCAATGATATCAGCTGCTTGCCAGACGCCACTCTTCTTAAGTTGTTGACATTGGAAAGGTATAAGTCTAGCGGGACTCCACTTCTTTGGTGACAGGAGTGCGCTTCACGTGACCTGCACACCTCACATAACCATGCACGATTTAATGGACCCTCATTCCGATAGAGATCGGTCGCTCAATCAGAGAAGGATTCCGATGGCTGGTCAGTCTGGGAGAATTTGGACTAGCACCTGTCTGTTCCGTGTGTATTGTCGACAGGTTCTCCGGGCGACTGGATTCAAATCGGTCTGTGAGTTTCGGTATCGTTTGAAGCCGATCTCCGGGAAGTCTTTCGTTGTGGCAGTTTTTGAGTCAGGGAGATAAGCACGGGCAAGGGACATGAAGGGCGTTGCAGCACCATATTCTGAGTGGATAGGCTTGATGTTCCGGAAGGAAGGATTTGAGTTGTATTGGAATTGCACCTCATAAAGCCTACCGAGAACTTCGTTATGGTGGGATAATGAAGCTCGCAGAAAAAAATGCAGGTATTGAACGGTATCAGGTTTACGAGAGTCCGATCAGGGGAGCTTGCTGGACGGCACGGTGGTTGTGGCATGTGAATGGGTGTGAACATGGGTAGCCAGAAGGACTATGAGAGAGTCATTCAAAGCTAAAGCAGATATGCAGATGATAAATATGAAAAAATCTACCATGCTGGATATTATGATTATAAGCGATTCACGAAATACAGAATGATAAGTGGAAAAAAACAGAAATTAAAAAGTAGAATTCCCTGATGATTTAATGTTGCTAAAAGTAGGTTGTGGTTGACAGATAAGGGTAGATAGAAATTCAAACAACTTTGTTGACATAATAAAATTATCGAAATTTTGATTGATGGAAGATTAAGCCAACAGAAAATGAGCGGTCTGTAAATCTGTAAAAATGATACACAAATTTTATTAAAAACATATGTGTTTCATTGATATTATGGTGATATTATCAATATAAACGTGATTGCTGATTTTAAACGTGTTGACATATGAGTTGATTAGTGGTTAAATCCAACTACACTAGCTTGAAAAGAGCCTGGAAGTTATTTCAAAAGTTGAATGTTGTCGGCTTTTCGGTTTGAATAATATTTTATGTGTCAGTTTGCTGATTATCAAACCTTCATACCCCATGACATTGTCTTCCGTTTTTTGATTGCAGAAAACCATCCACTGATCGTGTTTTACTCCATTCTTTCTCTCAAGTTTCTTAAGTCCACTCCAGTCAGTTCCACTGCATTTTACTCTGCTTCACCTAACTCCACTCCAGTTCCGTCAATTCAAATCTATCCAGTTCGCTCCGGTATACTCTAATCCAGCTCACTCCACTCCACTCCACTCCATTTCATTCCTTTCCACTCCATTCCTTTCCACTCCACTCCACTCCACTCCATTCCATTCCACTCCACTCCACTCCACTCCACTCCACTCCATTCCATTCCATTCCATTCCACTGCATTCCACTGCATTCCACTGCATTCCACTGCATTCCACTGCATTCCACTGCATTCCACTGAATTCCACTGCATTCCACTGCAGTCCACTGCATTCCACT
>JAISFS010000315.1 GCA_031263485.1 Deltaproteobacteria bacterium
GCGTCATCAGCGACTGCCGCAGGGCCGTCGAGGCCTTCGGGGAGCTGGAGGGTGCCCTGGACCGCATGTACTCGCTCGCTGACCGCGCGGCGGAGCTCCACGACTCCGACCCGGCGCTCCTCCTGGCCATGGACGAGGAGTTTTCCGGCTACGCGCATATCGTGGCCCGCCTGGCCGGGGCCGGTGACTTCGATGGGCCCTGCCTGTCGCTCGCGACCAGCTCCGAGGCTAAGATCACACGGACCGTGCTCGCCTGCCTGACCGAGGCCCGCCACGGCTTCGCTGCCAAGCTGGAGGAGCAGCGCCGCCACATCGACTGCGCCATGAGCGAGGCGATGGAGCTTCTGACACGCATCCTGGAGGAGGGTGAGGCGATATCCAACGAGACCCGGAGCGGCCTCTCGGGGCTAGTGGACACCTTGAGGGTCATGGATTGCGGTTTCGGATCGTCCCGGCAGGACGAGCGCCCGCGATACCTCAACTGATTTTCGGGCGGGACGGCATCCGGTTCCGTCCCCCAGTGATTTACCCCTGGCGGTTCCCGCCGGGACCTCCGAAGCTACGGCCACCGCGCTCATCCGAAAGAGATCCCCGCGTCCCTCCGATTGCGGTCCCCGCGCCCCTCCGAATGAGGAGGGGGGTGGGGGCCGCTCGCATTTCAGGTGCCGTACCAGATCGCCCGTATTATGTGGCGTCATGGTTGCCTGCGGTTAAGGCCTCGCTTTAAATTATGCTGGCAAGGCCGCCTGAGGAAAGGGTTCCGGGCAACGGCTTTAGGTTTGTGCTTTGGCTTGGCATGCTCCACTCCCTGGCTTGGCATGTTCCACTCCCTGGCTTGGCATGCTCAGCTCCGTCCCGCACGGGATCGCGCGGCACCGGTCGGCAGGATCTGCCCAGGTTGCGGTTTGGGCAGGGTAACGCCGAAGGCGTGCGGGCCCGGTCAGGCTGACTCGGACTTTAGCGCGGTGAAATGATAAGAGGCAGGGCTTTCCGTACGCATAGGTGCGGGCGGGCGCGGCTATCCGCGAGACTCAGTGACGGGCAAGGACTTCCGCATTTCAGCATGGGCAAAGTCAGCCGTGACGCCTTATTCAGGAATTCGGGAAGGCTTAAAGGTCACAGGTGCCCTGCGGATTCCGGCCCCCACCGTTGTTCTCCGGGCCCTTTCCCCCATCGTCCGCCGGGTGCTTCCCCCCATCGTCCTCCGAGTGCTTCCCCGTGCTGCCCTCCGGGGCATTCTCACCCGCATCCTCCTGGGCCTTTCCCCCGGCGTCTTTCAGGATCACCGGCGGGGCCCCCAGCTCCAGCACCCGGAGCAACCCTCCGCAGGCCTTGACGAGCGCTGGGGCTGGCTCGTGGCCCGCCAGAGCCACGGCCCCGCCGGCCGAAGCCTTCGCCAGGATAAGGCCCGCCACTACCCCGTGCCATCTCTCGTCCAGGAAGGCGAAGGGCTCGTCCAGGAGGGTCACGGCCCTTCCGGCGATGAGGGCCCGCGCGAGGTTCAGGCGCCGCTTCATTCCGGAGCTCATGGAGCGGGGGTAGACGCGATGCTCGAGTTCGAAGAGCTTAAGCCAGCTGGCTATCTTCTCCGCCCTCTCCGCCTTGGGCATGGAGGGCGGGAGAATGTAGGCCAGGTTGCCCTCCGCGTCCAGGTTTGGCACGAGCGCGTTGTCCTGGAACATGAGGCTCGCGGGGCAGCTCCTTTCCACCGCGCCGCGGTCCGGGGCCTGCACGCCGGCCAGGATCTCCAAGAGCGTGCTCTTCCCGGAGCCCGAGGGGGCCGAAAAAAGCGTGACCGTGCCCGGATGAAGCGAGCACGAGACGTCCGCCAGCACGGGCTTCCCTCCGAAGGCCTTGGCAACGCGCATGGCTTTGACGAGAGGGCGCCCGCTCCCTGCCTCGGGCGGCAACCCGCTCCCTGCCTCGGGCGGCAACCCGTTCTCGGCCTCTGGCGGCATCGGCTTTTCGCCCGTCATGCTCCCTCCGCTGTCATGCGGGCAGCCCGCCGCCGCAAGGGAGTGATGACGAGCGCCTCAAGGGCGAGCCCCAACGCCACTAGCGAGAGCGCCCAGGCGTTCAGGTCGGTCATGTTCAGCCGCGAGTAGCTCCAGTAGATGGCCGCCCCGGCGCCGTCCGGGCTCCCCATGTACTCTGCCACCGCCGCGGCTTTCCAGGCAGTGGCGAGCACGGTGGAGAGCCCGGCCAGGTAGTAGGGGAGAACGGCCGGGGCCGCGACCTGCAGTAGAGTCCGCGCACGGGGCACCCCGTAGAGCCTGCCCACGGCCAGGAGCCTGTCCGGGATGCCCATCACCCCCTGGGCCGTGTTGCTGAACACGAAGGGCACCGTGGCCGCGAAGACTGCGGCCACCGGCACCAGGGCCCCGGTGCCGGCCCAGACCATGACGAGGGTGATCCAGACGATGGGCGGACAGGACTGGATGCCCGCGACCAGGGGGCCGGCGAGCCTCAAGGCCCAGGCGGCCCTGCCTGCCAAGGCGCCCAGGGCCACACCGCAGACGTTCGCGAGGAGTGCCCCCATGAGCCCCCGCGCGACCGTCGTGCCCAGGCCTCTGAAGAGCTCCAGGGACGATGCGAGCTCCCAGGTGCGCTTCAGGATGGTCCACGGGTCCGGGGCCAGTAGCGGCCCCAGGAGGATCCGGGCGAGTCCGGTGGCCGCCGCCCAGACAAGGACCGGTACGAGGTAGGGAAGGAGGGTCCTGGGGATTTTCAAGGGAAGTCCTTGGCGAATTCTGGTGGGAGGCTCGGTTGCCTGATCGACGGTGTCCGGTGCAGACTGCAGGCCGCTATGCGAGGGTTGTCGGTGCAGATTGCCAGATTCGGTTTTCCAGGCACGGGTTGCCCGCGCAGTTCGCCAGATTATGCTTGCCAGGCACGGGTTGCCGGTTGGTCTATTCGGGGCAGGGGCGACCGTCAAGCTGGCGCAGACCGGCTGTTTCGGCTGGAGGTCCCGGAGGGTCCGGGCCCGCGTCCGGGAGCGGGGCGCCGGTCAGTAGATGAAGCCTCGGGGGAAGGACGGCTCGAGCTTGCCGTCCGGGCAGAGCTCCGGGGCGGCGATGCACAGGAAGGCCATGATCTCGGGGGCCGCGTCCGCGGCGCCGACGGACATGATGGGGTCGCGCGAAAGCGACGCGGCGAGCACGTCCGCGCCCATGCCGTCTATGAGGGTCTTGGGGAGGTGGCTCACCGCCTCCTCCGGTGGCATGGCGGCGAATTCGGCGGCGCTCTCGGCCATGAGCTTTTTGAGTCCGTCCGCGAGTTCCGGGTTCGCGTCCGCGAAACCGGCCCTCAGCGCCACGCCGGCGTGGGGGAGCCGGGGGAGCCCGCCGGCTAGCCAGGCGAGCTCCTCCTCCAGATTGCCCACTATCCTCAGGGACGGGTTCCGGGACAAGGCGGCCGAGGCACCCGGCTCGGGCACGAGCGCGGCCCGGGCTCGGCCCGAGGCGAGTTCCAGGAGCACCTGCTGCATGGGAAGCGATCTGACGTCGAAGGCGGCCCCGCCCAGCGATGCCAGCCTGGCGAGGGCGCCCGAGGCGGGCCCGGACTGGGGGGCCGTGTAAAGCGGAAGCCTTTCGTCGGCGAGGTACTTCGCGAGCTGTTCGGGACTGGCGGGCCAGGCTTCGCCGCCTCGGGCCATTTCCCCCCGGCGGCTCTCCGCCTGCGGTTGCGGCGAGATCTTGAAGGGGCCGGACACGAAATAGAACTTCTGCCAGGCGGTGACCGCCAGGAGCCTCACGGCCGCGCCCATGGCGGCCGCCCTCCCGAAGGCCTCGAGATGGCCCACCCACACGTCCCCTTTCCCGGAAAGCACCAGGCCCTTCAGGTCATCCAGGCTTTTCCACTCCTCGACCGTGACGGGCCCTCCGGGCCAGCCCTTCTCCAGGGCACCCAGAAGCGGAAGGGCCGCCGAGGTGGCCCCGGTGGCGCTGTAGACCAGAACCGCGCCGCGGGGGCCGCTCCCTTCCGGCGCTGCGGCAGCCGACGATGCCGACGGCCCCGCGAGCGCCAGGGCCGCGAGGAGCGTCGCGGCGAGGAATGCCAGCGGCGAGGGGAAAGCCCTGGCGGCGACGGCGAGGCGTCTTCCGTTCGCGGGCGCGTCGGAGGTCGGCGGCGCGGAGGCGTAGGATGGTGGTGACGATGAGGAGGATGGAGTGGAAGGGAAGGAGAAAGCCGGTAAAGACGCGGAGGCAGAGGAGGGCGGGCAGGGCTCGCCGGACGCGCTCCCGGTGAGCTTCGGTGCTTTCGGCTGCCGGTCATGGGCGTAGGCTGGGCGGTACATGGCAAGGCCTCCGCGGCCCGTCCGGGGGCCGCCTCGGGAAAAGCCCGGGCGTCTGTCCAACAGGTTTCCGCTGTCGCTGGAGGTGGACAGAAGTGGCCTCAGGCGCCCGGAAAGGCAAGACGCCGCGGCCCGGAATGTCGGGCCCGGCGCCGGAATCGTGCTTAAGCATGGCTCGGGCAGGGCGAGGGCGCAAGCCGCGCGGCGATGCGGTGTCAGGCGATGGCGCGGGTCGCGCGGCGATGCGGGGGCAGGCGTTGACGCTTGCCGTGCGGCGATGCGGTTTCAGGCGATGTCGCGGACTGCGCGGCGATGCGTGGTCAGGAGAAGGCGCTGGCCGCGCGGCGATGCGGGGTCAGGCGTTGACGCGGGCCGTGCGGCGATGTGGGGCCGCGCGGCGATGCGTGGTCAGGAGAAGGCGCCGGATGGACCGAGCCGCACGGAGGCATCCTACTTTCTCCCGAACTTTTTCTCCAGCTCTCGGTAGGTGACTGACAGCGAGGACGGCCTGCCGTGGGGGCAGTAGCCGCCCGCCTCCGCCTCGTACATGTCCTGGAGCAGCCTCTCCATGTCCTCGCGGGTGAGGTCGTGCCCCGCCTTGATGGCTGCCCGGCAGGCGACGGAGTGGAGCCAGGCCTCGGAAACGTCCCTTATCGTCTCCCCGGTCCCGGCGCCGTCCAGCTGGCCGTAGCTCCCCCGGGCCCCGGAAAGCATCTCGCGCAGGGCCTCGGCGGCCGCACGCGGGGTCAGGATCTTGGGGATGCCCTTCAGCACCCAGGTCGCGTCGCCGAAGGGCTCCAGCCTGAAGCCCAGGTGTTCCAGTGGCTCCTTCATGCGCTCCAGGGCCGCCCGCTCGTGGGGGGTGAGCTCGAAGGTGTCGGGGATGAGCACGCTCTGGGAGGGGAGCCCGTCCCGCTCCAGGACGCGCTTCAGGCGGTTGAAGAGAATGCGCTCGTGGGCGGCGTGCTGGTCGATGATGCGGAGCCCGTCCGGCGCCTCGGCCAGGATGTAGGTCTTGGCTATCTGGGCGATGGGCTTCAGGGCCGGCGGACCCCCGTCGTCCAGGACCTTGGACCATTCGGGCTTGGGGACGTCCGGCGCCTCGCCCATCGGCTCGCCGGCCCCCGCGTGCCGGATGCCCAGGACGGAGTCGAGGGCGGCGTCCGGGCCGCCGGTCTCGCCGGTATCGCCGTCAGGGACGCCTGCGCCGATGCCTCCGGTCGCCCCGTCGGCTCCGGCCGTTACGCGTCCGGGCCCTCCGGGTCCGCCGGTACGGGGAAGCCAGGGCGCGGCGCCGGCGGGGGACGGCCCCCCCGCGCTTCCTGCCGGAGGGGATCCGTCCCCGGAGGGCCGCGGCAGGCGGGGTCCGGCCCAGGAGCGCTGGCCGGTGGACGGCAGGGGGACGGCCCTCTCGCTCTCGGGCGCCTTGCCGGAAGCCGCATCGGCCGTCCCGCCGTTGCCGGAGGATGCGCCGCCGCCCATCGGGCCTCCCTCCGTCCCGCCTCCGGCCGTACCGATACCGACCGCGATCGCCTCGCCGTCGGCGGCCGCGCCGCTCCCGAAGCCACCCGCCCCCCATCCGTCATCCGGGAGCGCGTCCCGATCGCCGTCCGGAGGGGCGGAGACGGCCAGCGGGGCCGTGACCGCCTTGGCCACCGCGTCCGAGATGGCGGAGAAGACCGCGCCGGAGTTGCGGAAGCGCACCTCGGTCTTCGCGGGATGCACGTTGACGTCCACCTCGGCGGGATCCACGTCGATGAAGACCGCGCCGGCCGGGTAGCGCCCGGCGGGAAGCGTCCGACCGTAGCCCTGGATCACTGCGCGGGTGAGGAGGCGGTCCTTCACGGGCCTGCCGCAGACGAACACGAAGAGATCCGCGCCGGATCTTGCCGAGAGCTCTGGGCCGCTCACGGCCCCGCGCACCCTGGAGCCCTTGCCGTTGTCCCGGTCGAACTCGATCAGCCCCTCGGCGAGATACCCCAGGGCCTCCCTGAGCCTCCCCCTGAAGCTTTCCCCCGGTGCCACGCGGATGAGCTCGCGCCCGTCGCAGTGGAGCGTGAGCGCGAGCCCGGGCCGGGAGAGCGCGTAGCGCTGGCAGGCGTCCGCCAGGTGGGCCTCCTCGGTGGGCACGGTCTTCAGGAATTTCCTCCTCGCCGGGGTGTTGAAGAAGATGTCCCGCACCTCCACCGTGGTGCCGCGGTTGGCGGGGGCGGGGTAGACGCTCAGGAGCTTGCCGCCCTCCACCTCGGCCTTCCTCCCCTCGGCGCCGCCCCGGGAGGTGGTGACGGTGAGGCGGGACACGGAGGCGATGGCGGGCAGGGCCTCCCCGCGGAAGCCCAGGGTCCTGATGTCGGTAAGGTCGCTCTCTGGGTCCAGCTTGCTCGTGGCGTGCCTCCGGAGGCACATGAGGAGCTCGTCCTCGTCCATGCCCGAGCCGTTGTCCGCCACGCGGATGAGCCTCTTGCCGCCGGCCTCGGCCTCCACCTCTATCCTGTCGGCCCCGGCGTCCAGGCTGTTCTCCACGAGCTCCTTCAGGATGGAGCCGGGCCGCTCCACGACTTCGCCGGCGGCGATGCGGTTGATGAGATCGTCAGGCAGGAGTCTGATGCGGCCGGCCATGAATGGTCATCCTCGCGGGATCCCCCTCGCGGGGGTCAGGTAGCGTAGGCGGAAGGGACGGAACCGGTACGGCCAGCGGCCGGGAGGAGGCCGGAGCCGGGACGGCGGGGGCTTGGGGAGGGGGACGTCGCCGGGATGGAATTCTGAGGCGGAGCGGTCCGGAAGGACCGGGCATGTCGGCCGGGGGCATGCCGGTCCGGATGAGGGCATGCCGGTCCGGGTGGGGGCATGCCTGACGGGCAGGGGGTCGATGCGCCGAGGCGCTATCTGCGGGGCGGCGTTCAGGAGGGCGGCTTGAGGCCGAACTTCCGTTGGAGGCTGGAGGCGAAATGCTTGCCGCATCGGCCGGACGGCATATGCAGGACTCCCCCCGGCGGTATATAATGCCCCCGGCGGAACGGGCTCCCGGTTCTTTCCGGCCGCGGGGCGCGGTCGCCTGCGTGTGGCGCGGAGGCGGCCGCGGCGCCCGAAGGGTCCCTGCCCCTCTATGCGCCCACGGGCGGCACAATTATAGTATAGCCACGGGCGGCACCATTATAGATCTTTTGCGGCGCGATGGAACGGCCAGGAAGGACGGAGGCATGACGGCAACGGAAGGGCCAGGCCCAGGGAGAGGCCCCGGAGGCACGGGCGCAAGCCCGGACGATCTGCGGGACACGGTAGCGGACGGAGGCCCCGGCGGCGCCCGTGACAGGGGTCCCGTGTCAGGCGGGACGGAACAGGGTCCCGGTTGGGACATGGCGGAGCCGGGAATCGAAAAGGCCAAGGCGGGGGTGGACTGGTTCTTCGTCCTCACGGCCCCCATCACCGCGGTCAGGGACAAGATGATGGTCCTTGAGGCGGAGGGCATGTCCATCCTGCCCGCCTTCACAGGAAAGGGGGAGGGGGAGGCGTTCCTGAAGCGCCTGGCCCCCCCTGAGCCTTACGCCGTGCAGGCCATGCATCTCGTGGACATCGGGGAGTTCGCGGAATCCCACGGGACATCGGCGGTGCTCATGGACGGGGAGGGCAGGCTCATCCGCGCCCTGGCGGGGAACCCTCTCCGGGAAGGCGGCGCTGAGGGCGACGGTTCCCCCGCCGGTGAGACTTCCGGCGGCGATCCGTCAGAATGACGTCCCTTCCGTCGGCTTTCCTGGCCCGATAGCCGTCCAGTCCGCATCGGCGTTTCCCAAAGGCTATCCCCCCGGCGGCGGCCTTTCCGGCGGCGATCCTTCTGACGATGCTCACGGCCGTGGCAGGGTTCGGCCCGGACAAGGACCGGACGGGTCAAGCCCGAGACTGCCCCGTAATTATCCCGGACAGGAAGGTGCAGGCCCGGCAAGTCCCGGCATCGGCCCGGACGGAAAGTGCGGGCCAGGACCGCCCCGGTATCGGCTCTTGCAGAGGAGTGCGGGAAAGGCACGGTCGCGCGGGCGGTCACATCGCCCCGCAGGAAAGGACTTCGCTGGAAAATGAGCGCCGGAACGCCGGATGCCCCGGTATTGCTCACCGGGGCCACGGGCTACGTGGGCAGGAGGGTCCTGGAGCTTCTGTTGGAGGCAGGCTACAGGGTCCGGCTCCTGTCCAGGCGCCCGGTCCCGGAGCTGGCGGCCCTGGGGGCGGAGAGCGCGCCGGGCGATCTGGCCGACCGGGACTCGCTCGCCCGCGCGGCTCAGGGGACGTGGGCGGCGGTCCACTGCGCCGCCAAGACCGGCGTCTGGGGGCCCCTGTCGGAGTACCTCTCGGTCAACCTGGAGGGTACCCGGAACATGTTGCGAGCCGCCCGCGAGGCGGGCGCGGGGATCTTCGTCTACACTTCCTCCCCGAGCGCCGTCTACGACGGCAGGGACATGAACGGGGTGGACGAGGGCTGGGAGGCCCTGCCGCCGGAACGTTTCCGCTACGCCCGCTCCAAGGCGCTGGCGGAGCGGGAGGTGCTCGCGGCCGCAGGGCACGGCATGCGGACCCTGGCGCTGAGGCCGCATCTGGTCTGGGGGCCCCGGGACCCGCATTTCCTGCCGAGGATCGTGGCCATGAGACGCGCGGGCAGGCTCAGGCTGTTCAAGGGGGGGCCGTACCAGGTGGACCCCACCTATATAGACGACGCGGCCCGCGCGCATCTCCTGGCGCTGGAAAGCCTCGCCGGGAGCGAATGCGCCTCCGGGAAAGCCTTCTTCCTGGGCCAGGGTGAGCGCGTGGACTCGCGGGACTTCATCAACCGGCTCCTGGCGGCGGCGGGGCTCGATCCCGTCGTCCCGTCGGTGCCTCCCGCCCTGGGGAGGCTGGGCGCGCGCCTGGCCGAGGGCGCCTGGAAGCTCTTCCGCAGGAAAGGCGAGCCGCCTGTCACTTATTTCACCGCGCTCCAGCTCACCACCAGCCACTGGTTCGATCTTTCGAGGGCCCGGGAGCTTTTGGGCTACGTGCCCGAGGTGAGCCAGGCGGAGGGCATGCGGCGGCTCTCCGAGAGCCTCGCCGAGGCGGGGGACGGAAACTGAGGCGAGGCGCTCCCGGAGCTGAGGCGGGGCAGCGCGTTGGCCGAGGGCTTTTCCGGTCCCTGCGCTATGTTGCACGGGAGATGATGGGCCCGAAACTGCGGGGCTTCGGGCTGGCATGAGTCCGGAATCAGTCCGGCGTCTGGGTTGTGTCTGGTCGGCGTTTGGGTTGTGTCTGGCTTGTGTCTGGCCAGCGTCTGGCCTGCGTCTGGCCGGTTCTGGGAAGAGCGGTTTGGCGCCCAGATGCATGCGGCCAACGTCAAAGGAGCTCCCTTGGGCGAGGGAACGCAGGAATTCGGGCCGGTCGGCTTGCCAATCGAATAGGGGTCAGACGGGTCATGGTGAAAATGCCTTGACAAGCGTCAAGGAAATCGATAAATTTAACATTCAAGCGCCAGAGATGTCATGATTATGTGAAATCATTGTCCGGGCACCGGATCTGGCTTGAGTTGCGCCCGGATTCATCACATCTGGCGGTCACTGTCTTTTGCGAAGCCATTCCTCGAGTTTCCTCCGCCCTGCCGCCCTCTCCCTCCCCGGGCGAGCCTCCTGCTGGCAGGGCCGCCGTCCCCCTCGCTCCATCCTCTTCCGCTCTGCGGTCGCTTCCCGGCAACGGCTCACTCCTCCGTCATTATGAGCCCGTCCCAGGACGGCAGTCTTCCCCGAATCCCGCGAAAACGCTCCAACTCATCGCCGTGGCTCACCCCTGGCGCCGTGCGAGCGGCCTAGCCCGGGCCGCAAGATTTTGCCGCTACGCGTATCGGCGCGTAGTTCGGGCTGGCCGCAGGCAGGTTGCCGCTTGCCGGACAGGTTGCCCCGAAAGAAATCAGGGATCTTGCCCGGGCTCCATGATCCTCGCGCGACTTCGGCAAGGGACGCGCCGGATGAAATTTTTTCCATGTATCTGGCGGAAACCGCTGAATACATCAGGAAAGCTGTAACATTTTCAAATTCTGCCATTGTCTGAATATGCTGACCGGCGCGAAAGGTTGCGCGGATCGTCAGGCGGATAACTTTTCCTGATCCTGACGGTATTTCCGACTGATTCGCGCGGGCAGTCGCATCGCCGGCGATGCCACCGTCCGCTAGCGGTGCCTGACGGTTTGCGCATCGCTTTTCCGGGATCCTGCGGGCTCGTTGGCACCAAATCTGCCTCCGGAATCGGGGCTATGGCGATTGAGGCCCTTGATGCCTGGCCATCCCGCGAGCCGTGCGAGTCGCGCGAGCCCTCCTGGCCGTGCGATATGGTGCCATCGCCCGGGGCATCGCGCTTCGGCGCTACCACAGACAAGTCAAGAACAAGATAACGGGCTAAAACAAGAGAGCAAGCCAAGACATAGAACAAGGAGCGAGACAATGCGCGCGAAAGCGTATACGAATCCAGTCCCGGCGCTGGCCCTGGCCCTCGTGTTCGCGTGGCCCCTTGGCGCGCCCGAGGCCGTCGCCCAGACGGAAACTGGTACGGGGGGCCGCCTGCGGGACGTCGTGGTGACCGCCACCAGGACCGCCGAACAGATCCGCGACCTGCCGATCAGCCCGGTCATCATAGACGAGGAGGAGATAGCGAGGAACCCCAATTCGGACTTGGGGCAGATCCTGGAGCGCGCCGGCATCATGGTCGACAGGACGACGTACCTGGGCGGCATGGTTTCGATCAGGGGCCTCCAGAGCAACATCACCGGGACCGACGTCCAGTCCGACGTCCTGATGCTCCTGAACGGCCACCGCATCGGGACCGGCAACCTCATGAGGTTCCCGGCCAAGAACATCGAGCGGGTGGAGATCGTGAGGGGGCCGGCGGCCCTCCAATACGGATCGGCTTCCATGGGAGGGGTGCTCAACGTCATCACGCGGAGGGGCGCGGGCCCCGTCACCGCCTTCGCCGAGGCCGGCATCGGCTCCTGGGACCAGCACGACTACGCCGCCGGCATTTCCGGGGAGTACGGGGGCTGGGACTTCTCCTTCGGCGCGGCCGAGATGGGGCGCCACCAGGACTACACCGTCCCCGACGGCAGGACATACTACGACACCGAGACCAAGTCGCGATCCGAGGCCAGCGCCCAGGTCGGCTACACGTTCGCGGAACGCCACAGGCTTTCAGCCATCGGCACCTTCGTCGACCTCGAACAGTACGGCTCAGCCGGCACCATCGCATCTTCCCAGAACTTCAGGGCCGGCGGGGGAGGCAAGCAGTCGAGCACCGGCCGCTTTCTGGAATTCAGCTACGAGGGCGGCGACCAGAGCGGGAACTACTCCTGGGAGGCCAGGTATTTCACCGGCAAGGACGAGATTTACAACTCGCAATACAACAATATCTACGGCGGAACTGCCCGGCTCTCGGGATACTGGCCGACGGTCGGCTTGGAACTCACCGCCGGCTACGACTTCACCAAGTACGATTACCATACGACCAGCAGCAATCTGGGTCAGTACAAGTATATGGATCAGGGCGCCTACCTCGTCTTCAAGAAATACCTGATGGAAGGCAGGCTTATCGTTACCGGAGGCTTGAGGCTAAACGACATCGACACCGACACGCCGGACAACGGCGGGCACGATTTCGCGGAGACGAAGATCACCCCGGCATTGGGCGCCAGCTTCATGGCGACCGAATGGCTCAAGCTCCGCGCCAACTACGCCAGGGGCTACCGGGCGCCTTCGGCGAACGAGATGTTCGGCGAGGGGGTCACCATGGTCGGCCGCTTCAGTTTCGGCGCCCCCCGCCCGCCGTTCACGACGTCCTCGCCGAACGGCGTCTTCCTGGTGCCCAATCCCGATTTGAGGCCCCAGGAGTCGGACTCCTTCGAGATAGGAGTCGACGTCGACCGCGACACCTTCACGGCGAGCCTCACTTTGTTCTACAGCCTCTTCAAGGCAAAGATAGAGCGCCAGGACGAGCAGTACCCGCCCTACGTCTACGCCGAAGCGCTGGAGAAATGGCCCTGGATCGCCGATTATCCCGCCTTCCAGTCACAGACCCTCACCGGGTGGCGCGCGGGCTTCCCCGGGCCGGTCATGATGGCCAACGGTTTCCCCAGGGCCTTCTCGGCGTACGCGTCCTACGTGAACTACGGGTCCGCGAAGCAGCTCGGCGTGGAGTGGCTGGTGAGATGGGACGTGGGCAGGCTCCTGGGTTCCCCGGTAAGCGTCACCCCGTATTCCATGGGGACATGGCTCCCGACCGCCGAGTACACTTCCGGTCCGGAGAACGGGTCGAAGATGCGCAAGGTCCCCGAGATATTCACCTCCTACGGGCTGGAGATCGAGAGCCCGGAGCAGGGGTTATACCTCGACTTCAACTTCCAGACCAAGACCAAGCAGAGGACGTCCCCGATGATCTCCAACCCGGCAGCCCAGGATTTCCAGCCGGGCTGGACCGTAATGAACATCCGCGCCAAGAAGACCCTGATCGAGTCGCCGTCTTTGGGGACGGTATCCCTTATCGCGCTCGTCTCGAACGTGACCGACGTCTACTACGAGGTCACCTCCGGTTACCCGTTGCCCGGTCGGGCATTCTACGCCGGGCTCAGGTACGACTTCCGCTGAGTCGCCCCACGCACCGGACGGCGAACCGCACCCCGCCGCCAGGGTAGCGCCGCGGGACCCGTTGCAGGAAGCGTGTCTGGCCGCCCGCGTTCCCGGTCGAGCCGCGCGACGCGCTCTCCGCCGCATGCCTCAGGCTTCGCCCCGGAAGGGGCTCGCCCAGCGTCATCATGCTTCGCCGCGGAACTGGCTCGCTGTTGCGTCATCATGCTTCGCAGCGGAACTGGCTCGCCGTTGCGTCATCATGCTTCGCCGCGGAACTGGCTCGCTCCTGGTTGCCGCAACGGTCGCAAGACATCGGGGAATTTCGGTCCGGGACGCGTCACGCCGCGGACGCTTCATTTCCTTCGTCCGCACGGGACGGCGCCCGCCAGTGAGGGCGCGGGCCTTCCCGCCTGCCGGCCCGTGAGGGAAGCCGCAACCCCGTCCGCGCTTCCTTCGGGCTGCGCCCCCGCAATACAATGGCCGCACAGGAGACGATCATGCAAAAGATATTTCCGGGCCTCATGCCCCGGGCATCGGCGGACCCGCTCTCAGGGGCGTTCGAGATGCCCGCCATAAGCGCCCTTCTTGCGATGATGCCGCCAGAGCCGCCCGAGACCGGTCCAGCGCCCTACTCCGCAATGTGGGATCCCGCCCCGAAGGCGCCGCTGTCCGTCTACGCCAACGTGCCGTTCTGCCCGACGTTCTGCCCGTTCTGCGGCTTCTTCAAGGTGAGGCACGACCCGGAGGCGGAGTCCGCGTACGTTGACGCGCTCGTGAGCGAGGCCAGGGCCGAAGGCGAGCTGGCCGACCAGGCGGGGCTCAAGGTTGAGGCCCTGTTCGTGGGGGGAGGCACGCCCACGGTGCTTTCCGCGGATCTTCTGGGAAAGCTCCTGGCGGGCCTCAGGTGCGCCTTCCCCTTGGCGGATGACTATGAATGGACGCTTGAGGCCAGGGCCTCCACGTTCGATGCCGAGAAGATGGCGTTAGCCTGGGACTCGGGAGTGAACCGCGTCTCCATAGGAGTGCAGAGCTTCGACGGCACGGTCCGGAACGGTGCCGGGCGCGCGGATTCCGGCGAGGAGGCCGCGGCGGGAGTGAAGGCCGCCGTCGCGGGCGCCAGGGGCGCCGTCGCGGTCGATCTGATGTTCGGGCTTCCCGGACAGAGCCTGGAAATCTTCGCGCGGGATCTCGCGACGGCGGTCGAGGCCGGCGTCTCGGGCGTGAGCGCGTATCTCCTGAAACCCATGCCCTGGCGGGAGGGCGGCGAGCCCTGGCCGCCCGAGCCCACGCCGGTGAGCGAGCTCGCGGCGTATTTCCGCAAGGCGGACGAGATTCTCAGGGGGCAGGGCTTCGTGAGGCGCATCCGTTCCCACTGGTCCCGTGATCCTCGGGACCGCTCGCTCTACAACCTGCTCGTCTCGGGAAGGCGGGACATGATAGGGGTGGGCGCGGCCGCCGGAGGCTTCATCCAGGGGAGGTCATATTCGAACATCAGGGACATCGGCCTCTATATCGAAGCCGCGACACGAGGCGAGAAGCCCCTGAGGGTCGTGCGCCCCGTTGCGGACCGCCACGAGATCCTGGACGAGGCTTCGTTGGTTTTGGCCAGGGGCCTGATCCCTTACGGGCTCCTGGGGAATCCGGCCTGGACGGCGCCTCCCGTGGCCGATCTTGTCTCCCTCTGGAAGGAGGCGGGGCTGGTCGAGGACGCCGAAGGCGGGCTCAGGATCACGCTGGCCGGGTACTTCTGGCATTGGCAGATGGAGGGCGGCCTGAGGGCGGCGTTTTCCTCCCGGTCCGCGGCGGCATGAGGAGCCATGCCCGACAAGAGACCGCGGGGCGCGGTGCCGGGCGCGAATACCATGGCCGCATGGTTCCGCGCTTCGGGGCGCAGGGCGAAATCCGGCGGCGGCGGAAGCCTCATGTCCGCTGCGTCGTGGGCCAAGTCCAATCGTGAAGGCGAGCGGCGCGAGGCGATCCGGGTAAAGTCAGCCGCGCGAGGTCCGCGAAAGGAGGTACAGGGGCATGGAAGACGCGCTTCAAGGCGGGGGAACCGCCCCGCCGCCGGGCGAGAACGCCGCATGGCGCTTCACCCTGGGCGATCTGGCCACCATCGGGGTGCTCTCCGCGCTCGCCAGGGCTACGGGCCTGATGCTCGTGTTCGCGCTGGGCGGCATGAATCCCGTGAGCCTCTCCCTGCGCACCCTTGCCATAACCGTCCTCATCATCGTCTTGCGGATGAAGGTGAGGCGCTTCGGGACCCTCGTCCTCGCGACGCTGGTCGGGGCCCTCACGTCCTTCTTCGCCATGGGCCAGGGCGTGATGTCGCTTCCCGCCATGCTCGCCGCGGCGCTCCTGGCGGATCTCTTCATAACCTACGTCGGCAGGAACCGCGCCTGGGCCGTGATAGTCGGATGCGTGCTCATGAGCCTCATGGACAAGGCCGCCTCCCTGTGCCTGATGCTCCTTGCGACCAGGGAGGAGGCCCGCATGATGTGGCCGTTCGCGATCCTCATCGTCACGAGCGCCGCGGGCGACCTCCTGGCCCTCGTCCTTGCCCCGCGCTTCATCAGGGAACTGAGGCACGCGGGCTTCATCAACTGCTGACTTGATCTTCTCCGCATAACGCGGAGTCGGGCGTAAGCCGAAGGGAGGGCGCATGACGGGGTCCGACGCATCCGGGAGGGACGCCGCCCGCGCAATCGCAGCCGGCCCTGAGGCAGGCGTGGACGTTGCGGGCATCGCGGTCGCCGCCTCGGCGGGCGCAGAGGGCGCCGAGGCAAACTCGGCGTTCTCGGGAGTCGACACGGCAGGTGCGGCCTCGGCACCCTCTGGAGTCGAGGAAATTGGGTTAGCGGCGGTGGCTTCGGGAGTCGAGGCGGCCGGGGCCGTCGGGGCACTTGCATTTGACTCGGTATCCGGGGCGGCGGCGGTTGCCGATGCGCCCATGGCCGCCGTAACCTGTCCTGCCGGGGTTGCCCCGGACGCGGCCTGTCCAACCGAGCCGGACGCTGCCTGTCCGGCCGAAGCCGCCCCGGTCGTTGCCTGTCCGGCCGAAGCCGCCCCGGTCGCTGCCTGCCCGATCGAGGCCGACCCGGACGCGGGAGGTCCTGAGGCGGGAGGCCCGTTAGCGGCGGGGGATTTCGCCGGGTGCGTTGCCGACGCGGACGCTCTTATGGGCGGACGTCCGGCGGAGGAGTCAGCATATCACGGCGCCCCGGTGAAGCTCGTCTTCGCGGCGGGCTCCTCCGTGCTCGCGCTGCTTTTCAGCAGCTGGCAGCCCCTGGCCCTCCTGGCTCTGTTCTCGCTTCTGTGGTCCGCGGGCAGGGTGCGCCTTTCGCTTCTCGTCAAGGCCCATCTCCTGGTCTTCGCGCTCCTGGCGCTGTGCGTGCTGGGGGCGTCCTACCTGCCGTCCATCCCCGGGCTCAGGCGCGGCGGAGGCGTGAGCGTCCGGGCGACCGTGCTCCCTGCCCTCCGTGTCGCGGTGTCCCTGAACATGACGCTCGCGCTGGTGCTGAGTTCACCGGCATCGGCGCTCTCGAGGTTCACGGCGGCGTTGCGGCTCCCGGACGCCATCTTCGTGCCGGTGTCGGTGGTGCTCCGCTTCGTGGGTGTCTTCGTCTCGGAGCTCACGCAGGTCAAGGAGGCGCTCATGGCCCGCACGGGACAGACGCCCCTCCGCACCGCGCTCACCCGCCCCTGGCGGCTGTGGCGCGGGTTCTTCACGCCCATGGTCTTCCGCGCCCTGGCCTCGTCCGATTCCCTGGCCCTGGCCCTGGAGATGAAGGGCCTGAGGGCCCGGTCGCTCTTCTGGGAAAGGCCGCCGCTCCTCCCGCCCGGGGACAGGAGAAGACTCGCCGCTGGCCTGGCGGCCATGGCCCTGTGCGTCATGGCGCAGTACAGGGACGCCGTCGTGGCGCTCGCCGCGAGGGTCCTCTCGTGATCCCGGCCCTCGAGACGCAAGGTGCCTCCCTGCGCTACCCGCTCGCCTCGGCGCCCGCGCTGTCCGGACTCGACGTCCGGCTGTTCCCTGGCGAGCTTCTGGCCGTGGTAGGGCGGAGCGGGGGCGGCAAGAGCACTTTCCTGAGGCTCGTCAACGGCACGGGCCGCCTGCACTTCGGATGCGAGTGCGGCGGCACGGTCAGGGTCCGCGGGCGCGACCAGGCCGCCAGGTCCCTGTATGAGATCTCGGGGGAGGTGTCCACGGTCTTCCAGAATCCCGAAGACCAGTTCTTTGCGCTCACCCCGCGCGACGAGATGCTGTTGAGCTGGGAGTGCCGCGGGGTGAGCGAGGCCCGGGCGGGGGCGCTTCTCGTCCGCTGGTCGCGGACCCTGGGCCTGGAGGGGATGCTGGACCGCCAGCTGAACCTCCTGTCCAGCGGCGAGAAGCAGAAGACGGTCCTGGCCTCCAAGCTCGCGCTCTCCCCCGCGCTCCTGCTCCTGGACGAGCCCTCCTCCAACCTTGATCCGCCGTCCCGGCAGGAGCTCGCCGAATCCCTTGTCCGCCTGAAGTCCGAAGGCCTCGCGATAATCGTGGTCGATCACCGCCTGCGCTGGCTCAGGGGCGCCGCCGACCGGGTCCTCGTCCTCCAGGACGGCAGGCCCGCCTGGCAGGGCCCCTTCGAAGCCCTCCTGGACCCGGCCTTCACTGACCGCTGGGGGCTCCGGAGGGCCTCGGACGCCAGGCAGGGAGCAGGTGCCACGCCTGCGTCGGTCGGCACGTCGGCGGCCTGCCCGCCATCGGTCGCCGATGCCTCGACCGGGGCAGGCTCCACGCCTGCGGCGTATGCCTCGTCTGCGGCAGGCGGGGCGGCGGCTGACGCGGGCGGCGCCGGGAAGCTCCTGGCGGAAACGGGAAACTCCGGGGCGCCAGGCTCCCCTGCCCCGGTCGAGTTGGGCGAGGGCGTGGGGTTCAGGGGCCTGGGTTTCGGGTACCCGGGCCGGGGGACGCTGTTCGACGGGTTTTCTGGGGAGATTCCCTGCGGCATGCCCACGCTGATTGCCGGCGTCAACGGCGCCGGCAAGACCACGCTCATGCGGCTCGCTTCGGGTCTGCTGAAGCCGCACTCCGGGATTATCAGCTTCGGGGGCAAGGCGCTTCCGGCGCATTCGAGGCTCGCGCGGTCGAGCCTCGTCTTCCAGATAGCCGACCGTCAGCTCTGCATGAGCACCGTCAGAGACGAGATCCTCCACGCCCGCAGGGCTGGAAACGCGCTCAAGGCGGGAAACGGGGTGAGGGACGCTAAGGCCGGAAACGCTATGAGGGCCGCGAAGGC
>JAISFS010000319.1 GCA_031263485.1 Deltaproteobacteria bacterium
TTAAAATGTGTAATATATAAATTTTGATTCCACTGCAAAAACCCTCCACCTCGACAGGGAAGCGGATCTTCATGGGGCCATCGCATTGGCACTCTGGCGAAAAAGCCTTAAACCACCGCACATCTGCGCACCCTTTACCAAGAAACTCGGCCATCAAATGATTGCCAGGAGGTGAGGGAGGTGGTTTTTGCGGTGGAAACTTCATTGAGGGGCCACCGCTTCCGGAGAATGCCGGTGCAGTCGGGTTTGGCCGCTGTCAGGCCCGACGGTTTCTCATTGTCGCCTCGCGCCGTTACGCAGGGTGGCAGCAGGGGCGAGGGCAGGCATGTTCGCGAGTCAGAGGGCAGGGGGCGACGCATTATCGGCGCAGAAACGGAAAGAGCATGCCGGATGCGCCTGTGGGGTCAAGGCCGTCGCCGTGGCGTTCCGGCGGCTTTGCGGCGTACGCACATTGGCCCAAGTCTGACTCTTGGCATGGCATGTCAGGGGCGGGCCGCCGAAATCCGGACCTGCCCGGGAGGCGCCGCGGCTGGGGGGCCTTCAGGCGCGGGAGTCCGGAGCGCCGGGCTTTCCGGCCATGCCGGGCCTTTCGGGAAAGCTGTCGAGGTCCTCCCAGACCGCATTCGGAAGGGCGGTCGGAGGCCTCCCCTTAAGCCTCCTGAGCCAGATCTGCACGCGGTTCCAGGCGCCTAACACGGCAACCAGGACCTTCCGCCCGAGGCGGCGTACCGGGACGGCGCCGCCGTAGTTCCTGCGGAGCTTAAGCACGTCGTTGGCCTGGTAGACGAACATGGGGCCGTTCAGGCTCAGGTCGATGACCTTCACCCGGCCTTCCGGGGTCACGATGAAGTTGCTTATGATGGGATCGTTCGAGGCGAGGCCGTAATCGTGGAGGTCGGCCAGCGCCTCGCCAACGTCCTGAAGCCAGGGTCCCGGCTTCCGGTAGACTGCCGCGGCTCCCTCCACGTATTCCTCCCTGCCGAAGGAGTGGCCGGGGACATATTCCGCGATGCTCCACGCCTCCTCGCACAGTCGGCCCTTCATCTTTTCCGAGACGAGATAGACGTCCTGGACGACTGGACAGCCTTTCCTGAGGGCCCGGAAGGTCTTGTTGATGAGCCTCGAGTACTGGGTGCCGAAAAAGTAAGCGAAAAGGCGCTTCTCAGTCTTCCTCTCCCTTTTGAGGACATCGCGGTCGAACTTCACGACCAGGACCCTGCCGCCGGACTCGACCCGGTAGACAGTCCTGAACGGCGAAATCGTGGCCAGCCGGTCGCCCAGGACGCTCCCGTCCTGGAAGTCCTTCAGGAGGCTCCGGTAGTCGAAGCCGTCTTCCTTCCACTGGGTTCGCCACCCGCCGTCCAGGGAGGTCCTGATGACGGGCGCGGGAATAAAGGTATCGGGGGGGGGTGATAGGCGGTTCGGCCGGCATTTTCATTCGTCCGTGCCGCGTAGTCGATCGGGTACGGCATAAAGGGAATAGGGGATAGGAGGCCAGGAGGGTCGCAGAACGGTGGAACCCCTGCGGTGGGGCCTTCGCGGGGGACGGGAGGGGCTTACGGGCTTTGTACCGCCGCTTTCCAGGCCAAGGTGTTCGGGGGAGGGTGATGAGGAGCGGATTCGGAGAGCTTATTCGACCGTAACGGAACACGTTGCAAGGCAACTCGGCGAGGGTCCCGGGCATGTCGGGATGCGCGACGGCGGCGCCGTTCCGCCAAACGTCCGCGAGGGCTTGGTCGCCGCCGGAGTCAAGTGCCGCGAGAAGACTTACGCCGGTTGTCGGGAATTAGAGACGAAAGGCGAGTTATAATCAGTTTCAAGAACCTGATTATGACGTTCAAGATTATGGGATCCAAAAATATTTTACAAATTACAGCATCATCAATACTTAGAACATTGTTCGGTATTTTTGGGGAAGCCATGTGAGTCTTCAGGCGCATATCGGAACCGTTGCCGTTGGTTGTCCAGACTGGACAGGGGGCGCTCCCCGCTGACTTCAGGCGGACGCCTTCCCTTGCGGGGCTCCGTGTCCGGACGTACCTACGGCATCCGGTTTTGCCTTGCAGGCAAGGCGGTAGTTCTGCTGGAGCGTGCCCCGGAGCGGTGTCTTGAGCGTCGTCTTGCGGCCCTTGCTGGATCGTGTCTGGCGCCAGAGCCGAGTCCAAGATTTGTCATGGAGGCGGCGCATCGGAATTCTCGGAAGGTGCGGGGAGTCCGGAAAGTCCGGAAAGTCCGGAAGCCCGGAAGCCCGGAAAGCCAGGCAGGTCCGGAATGTCCGGAAGGTGCCGACGGCAAGGATTTAAGTGCTTCCCCCGCCTGTCGCTTTGGAACGTCTCCCGGTCGGCACTGGCCTTTCGGGAAAGTCGGCGTAATCTTCCCAGACAACCCAGGGCTTGAAGGCGGGAGGCTTGCGTTTGAGCTTCCTCATCCTGTCCAGGACAAGGTTCCAGAAGCCGTAGAGGTGGACAAGCATCCGGAGGGGGAAACTCTCGAGCCTGAGCGGCACGTCGCCGCAGTTCCTGCGGAGCTTCAGGACATCGTTGACCTTGCACATGAACATGGGGCCGGTGAGGTTCAGGTCGATGACCTTCACCTGGCCCTCGGGCGTTACCACGAAATTGCATATGTCGGCATCGTTGGACGCGATGCCGTATTCGTGGAGCGTCAGGAGCGAGTCGCAGACGTTCTCGATCCAGGGGCCGGGCCTGCGGAAGACGACCGGGCTCCCCTCCACGTACTCCTCCCGGGCGAAGCTGTGGCCGGGGACGTACTCCGAGACGATCCATGCCTGCTCGCAGAACCGGCCCTTCATCTTCTCGGCGACGAGGAAAATCTCCTGGACCGCCTGGCAACCCTTCCGGACGGCCTCGAAGGTCTTGTCGATGAGCCTCGAGTACTGGGTGCCGAAGAAGTAGTAGAACAGCCGTTTTTCCGGCTTCTTTTCCCTCTTGAGGACGTCCCGGTCGAATTTGATCACGAATTCCCTGCCGAGGTACGCGACCCGGTGTACGACCCTGGAAGGCGACACCGTGACCAGCCTCGTGCCCTGGACCAGGCCTTCCTGAAAGGCCTTGAGCAGGCCCAGGTAGTCGAAGCCATCGTCCTGCCATCTGATCCGCCATTGGCCGTCATAGCCGGTCCTGAGGACAGGTGACGGGTCAGCGGCGGCTTCGGCCCTTAGAGTCGGTTCCGTCGGCATTTTTGTTCCGTGCCGCCGTATCGGCAAAAGCGGCGCATAGGGGGCGGAAATCAGCGCATCCGACGCCTGCCAGGAAACCGGACAGGTTTCCGGGCCGCTTCCCGCAAGCCTCGATAGTGGACGGCGGCATCGCCGCGTCGGCCATGCATGGAAGCGGACGGTTCGGGCAAGAAGCGGTCATCGGTCGCAGTCAAGACGCGAAGGGGCGGCCCGAGCGCGATGAGCCGACGCGGCCCGAATGGCGCTGAAAAGGCAGGTTTTCGTAACCCGCAGTAACCGCGATGTTACTCCCTGGCTATGAGGCCGGTCGTCAGCGCGATGGGCCGACATTTGCCGATAATAGGAACTATGCCATATTTATAAATTTTTCAGAATATATATTATGCTTGTTAACCTCCAAGTTGGGCGTGAGATATGATGCATAACAATTGCATGCATACAATTGAAAACAAAACGAATCAAATATTCGAAGTCGACTTCTCCGCCGCCTTCCGGCTGCATATCCGGGCCGGAAGCCTGTCGCGGGGGAATATCGGGTCGTGCCTGCGGGCCGGGACAAAGGGTCCGTAGCCAGGCGGCGGGGCAGGGAAAACTGCCGTAAAGCCAGGTGGCCTGCAGGGGCCGGTAAGAGATGGCGTCCAAGACCGGGTCGGCCGACGGGAAGCGGACAGGCGACCGCATGAAGGACTCACAGGCGGAGATCTGCGACGCAAGCATGGCATCCGGCGTGAGTGGCGGTTCTGAAGGCAATGGCGGCGTAAGTGCCCGTTGACATGGCGCGGCGCGTTACCGTGCGGCCAGGGGATTGGCGGAACCGAAACCCGACGGGAAAGGCGAGAACCCGTAACGTTGAGTAACCGCAATGTTACATCCTGTTGCAATTGCCCGGATTGGGCCGATGGGGTATTTCCTTCGTTTTCCCCTATTTTCCAGTGGTGGAAACAACTTTTTATATTATGGGATTCATTAGCTATCATCTTTATATGACTGAATATTTTTCTATGTATCCCAGTAGTAGCAACGCAAATACTTATCTGGCACTGTAACGGCAGGCAATACGGGCGTTTCCGCCCGCGTGTCCGGACCTTCAGGGCCGCCGTGGAAAGCGTCCCTTCGGTAAGCTCTCAAGGCAGTGCAAAACGGCTTGCGACTCGCTGCCGTGTCTGGACGTCAAACAGGCGATGTCTGGGCGGGGCCGGCCTTCGGCTTTTTGACATGAAATGCCGTATGCCTGAGACAATTCGTGTCCTGCCTGAAGTGCCGACTCACGCCCGAAGCGCCGACACGGACAGACCGGGACTAGGGTTCACGGGCCCCACGTGGCTTCCGGTCGACATCCGCCATGACCCGACCCGTAATAATCATATTCATGGTCGGTTTCATGAAGTAACATTTTTGTTACCGTCGGACGATGGATGTCGCAGGCATCGGGTCGAGTGCGGCGGATGGCGGTTTGGGCAAGCTCCTGAAGCGGGCGGCGGAGCGAGGAGTCGCGGCGGCAGAGGCGGGATGCCCCGAACCGGCAGAATGCCAACGAGGGAGGGGGCAGGCAAGGCCAGGGGCTGTAGGCGTGGGGCCAGAAAGTCGGAGGGCGGCAAGCCGGAAACGGATCGAGTTTTCGGGCGGAAACGGGCGTGAGCCGTTGGTAGCTTTCGGAAGCCGATGCGGGCGGGCGGAAGCCGGGCGGCTGGCGGCGTCCGGGCCGTGGCCGGAGTCGCGCACGGAAAGCCCGGCGGCTTGTCGGCTCCGCAGGCCTGACTTCGGAGCCGCCCGTCGTGCGACGGGCGGCTCCGGTTCGGCTTCCCCCGAAAGCGGGCCCCTCGGACGTTCAGGCGGGGACTACTGGCGGCGGCAGAGGGGTCAGGGCCAGCCGCATGGACTCCTCTTCGGGCGGCCATGGCTTCCGGGGAGGCGGGGTCGCCAGCATCTCCTCCAGATGCGGCATCACGTAGGTTTCGAAGTCCATCTCCTTCAGACACCTGGACACGCGGCCGTGCTCCAGGCATCCGCCGGTCACGCAGGAGCGGCACGGGAGATTCATGCGGGCCGCCCTCACCCAGGGCCCCTTGGGGGCCCAGGTCCGCTCGCGGCTCGGCCCGAAGATGCCCACGACGGGGACGCCGCAGGCGCCCGCCACGTGCGCGACCATGCTGTCCAGGCCCACGACTCCCCTCGCCCCCGAGATCAGGGCGACCATCCCGGCCAGGCTAAGGCCTGAGGTTGACACGGAGCCGGTGCCCGCGAGACCGATTACGCGGTCGACGAAGGCCCTCTCGGACTCTTTCCCGGACGCGGCGAGGAAGACCGTGCCCAGGCGGGACGCGAGATACCTCACGCAGTCCGCGCAATGCTCCTCAGGCCAGAAGCGGTACCTGTCGGTGGCCGTGAAGTGGCACACGGCGTAAGGCGTCCCCGCCCGGGCGTGCGCGGAAAGGAATGCCTCGGCCTCGGCCCTGCCCTCCGGGGAGACGCCAAGCGAGGCGTAGGGGGCCGTAGGCTCGGAGCAGCCTATGGCCCTGGCCTGATCGGCATGGCATTCGGTCGCGGCCCGGTCCTTGATAACCTTCCACGAGGGGACCTGCCGGTGGGCGGCGAGGTTGCGGAAAAGGTAACGCCGGCCGGTGAAGTACGAGATCCGCGTCCCAGCGCCCGAAAGGAAGCTCAGGAAGGCCGCGCGGTCCCCTTCGGAGAAGTCGAGGCAGAAGTCGTAGCGGGCTCCCCTCAGCTTCCGGACGAGTCTGAGGAAGTCGCTCGGCCCGGCGCGTCTGGGGGCCGTGATGACCTCGGCCACGTCCGGGTGGGAGTCAACCAGGGGAACCGCCGGGGGGTTCACGAGGTAATGGATCTCCGCGTTCCCGAAACGGTTCTTGAGCATCGGGATGACCACGGTGGTGGTCACCACGTCCCCGAGGTGCTTGAGAGAAATCAGCAGGATCTTAGTGGTCATGCGAACATTGTAAATTTGGATCGTCGATACCGCAAGCAAAGCGGAAAGATTTGCGGGCTGTGCTGTGTAGACCGAGAGTCAGAAAGACACGGATACCGCAGGTTGCGGTCGCGGGAGAGCGAAGATCCCGCTGCGGCAGGGACCTGGAGGTTCTGGTTCGGCAGGGGGACCCGAGAATGCGGTTTCGCGGTTGCCCTTCATGTCGCCGACGGCTGTCCGTCATGTGATCTTAAGGTTGTACGGCACTTCGATTGGGGCGGCAAGTGCCGAAGCAGGATACCTTGCCCGCCGTCGTAAGGCATCCTGGCATGTCGCGAGAAGTCGCTCGGCCTTTTGGCGGGGCGCTTGCCAGTCGTATGGGGCGGCGGTCATCGGGCAGAGGGTCGCCCGGTCAGCCGCGGCAAGGACTCTCGGCGGCCTGAGAAATCGGATCGGGCTCGTCGGCGGCAGCCGAAAATGATGCGGATAATCGAAAACCGGAGTCGAAAATATGGAAGCCGTGACTCCTTATGCCCGGCAGGCTTCTCCGGGACTCAAGTCCTGTCCTTGGAATCGGCAAGGCGGCTTCCGTCAAGGCGCGGGGCTGCGCAGGCTCCGTCAGCCCTGACGTCCGGCCCGTTCTCAAGGGCACGGGCCACCGGGTTCGGGCCATGCCCCTTCAAAAGCGGGGCTCCAGGTGCTAAACTGGCGTCAGCGCAATGATCCGGCACATCGGTCGGCTCTAACCGCGCCCGGAAGGAGAGGCCATGCCAGAGGTGGACTCGCCGCTTTTGAGCGACCGCGGGCTTCAGAAGGAGGTCCTGGACTGGTGCCGGGAGATCCTGGGCGCCGAGCTGAACGGCGACCCTGAGCCGCCGGGACCGAAGATAGACGGAAACGGCGGGGTCTTCGTGACGCTGAAGAAATCGGGAGGCCTGAGGGGATGCATCGGCCGCTTCAGCTGGGCCAGCCCCATCAAGACGACCATAGCCGAGATCGCCAGGGCCGCAGCCTTCGAGGACTACCGCTTCCCGCCGCTGACCGCCCCCGAGCTTCCCGAACTCGAGATTACCGTCTCGGTCCTGACCCCGCCCGAGGAGCTGAAGGACCTGGAGTCACTGGTCATCGGCAGGGACGGGCTCCTGCTCATCCACCCCCGGGGCAAGGGAGTGCTCCTGCCGGTGGTGGCCGAGGAGCACGGCTGGGGGCCCAAGGAGTTCGCGGAGCACACTTCCCGCAAGGCCGGGCTCCAACCTCAGGCCTACCTGGATCCCGAAGCCTCGCTCATGGTCTTCACCGCCCCCGCCTTCTCGACCTCGGATTTCCCTGCGGAAGGCTGACGACCGCGACATTAAGCCTCGGTCGGGACCGATTGCGCGGGAATCCTCGCCGGAGGCAGACTTGGCTTTTCGGCTTTAGGTCTCAGGCTTCAGGCTTCAGGCTTGAGGCTTGAGGCTTGAGGCTTGAGGCTTCAGGTTTTGGGCTTTCAGGCATTCGGGCATCGATGCTTCGATTCCCGTTGCTTTGCGGAACCGGGCTAACTTCCGATCTCTTTCGGCCTCCGGCTTCTCGCGTCCCCATCCGGCACGGTTTCGGACATTGAATCCTACGGCGTCCCGCTCGTCTTCCGTCCTTCTGCATCCATCCTCCGCCTCTCCGCCTCTCCGCCTTTCCGCCTGCCGCCAGTCTGACAGTGTTTTCGCGGTTTTCCCGCAAACCCGGCCCTCGGGTTCGGCAGAGGCCACGCAGGGTTGCATGGTTCTCTGCGGCCTCGCTCCGCGGCAGGCTGCCGCAGGCTGCTTTCCCCTGACCCTCCATGCCTTCGGCGGCCCTTGGAGGGCAGTTTTTCCGCCCCTTCACGGGGCTTTAGCGCCCCTTCGGGTCATTAGGCTTTTCGGCCTGAACGGGCCGCAAGGTCGACTTCTCGCCTCCGGCGGTCCGACAGGCGTCCGGAGCGGCTTTCCGAGGAATTCCTTCTAGAGGCCCCCACCTTCTTACATATGTTGGGGCTTCTGGAAGGGTTTCCGGCCCGGAAAGGCGTTCGGCCCTGCGGCAAATCCACTGAGGGCGCGTTGCCAGGCCGCAACCGTCATCGACAGGAAGGTTCTTCCGCGCATGGAAAACAGGCCGATGGGCAATACCGGCGACATGGCTTCCATCCTGGGGTTCGGGTGCATGCGCCTGCCCCTGAACGGCCCCAAGCCCAGCGACATAGACCGCGATCTTGCCACGCGCATGATCCGGAGCGCCATCGACCGGGGCGTCAACTACGTGGACACGGCATTCGCGTACCATTCCGGCGGCACCCGGGACCAGCCGGGCGAGAGCGAGCCCCTGGTGGCCCACGCGCTCAATGGCGGCTACCGCGAGAAGGTGAGGCTGGCTACCAAGCTTCCCACCTGGCTCGTAGGCTCGAACGCGGACATGCACAGGTACCTGGACATCCAGCTCAAGCGCCTGGACATCGGGCGCATAGACTACTACCTGGCCCACAACCTGAACGCCGCCGTGTGGCCAGCCATGGTCGGGCACGGGATGCTGAGGTTCCTGGACGAGGCCGTCAAGGACGGGCGGATACGCTACCCGGCATTCTCCTTCCACGACGAGTACCCCCTGTTCGAAACTATCGTCAAAAGCTACGACTGGCAGATGGTACAGGTCCAGTACAACTACCTGGACCGGGACTATCAGGCGGGCGCGGCCGGCGTCAGGCTAGCCGCCTCCCGAGGCGCCGCCGTGGTCGTGATGGAGCCGCTCCGCGGGGGCTTCCTGGTGAGGTACCTCCCTGACGGCCCCCGGGAGGCGCTCGCGAAGGTCCGCCCTGACTGGCCGCTCGCCGCCTGGGCGCTCAACTGGCTCTGGAGCCAGAAGGAGGTGTCGGTGGTCCTGAGCGGAATGAGCGACATGGCCCAGACCGACGAGAACGTGGACGCGGCCTTGGCCTGGCGGGATGGGGCCTTCGGGGAGCGGGAGGCGGCCGCCGTGGACGGGGTCGCGGGATATTTCCGCGAGCGGATCAAAGTTGACTGCACCGGTTGCGGCTACTGCATGCCCTGCGGGGAGGGCGTGGACATCCCGAAGAACCTGAATTTCTATAATCAGATCCATCTCTTCGATGCCGCTGAGGCCAGGGACAGGTGCCGCTTCTTCTACGGGATCCAGGTCTCCCCGCCCGAGCGGGCCGAGCGTTGTACTTCCTGCGGCAAGTGCGTGGAGAAGTGTCCCCAGCATATCTCGGTGCCCGATGTCATGAAGAGGACGGTCGAGGCCTTCAGGGGCGTCTGAGGCAAAGGCGGGCAGGGTCAGGAGGGGTGCCCGTCCGTTCCAGGAAGGGCGTCCCCGAAGCTCCCTGGCGGGCATCCCCGAAGCCCCCTGGCGGGCATCCCCGAAGTCCCCCGGCGGCGTCCCCGAAGTCCCGGGGTGGGAAGCTACCGGTCCAGGACGGCTGGCAACAGACTCGAACCGGCAGTCACTGGCGGGCATGTGCCCGCAAGTGCTTCAGGCCCATGAGGCACGTTGCCCCTTCCAAAAGGTTCCGGCATTTCAGTCTCACGCGAGATTCGTAAGCTTTCAGGTTCAATCCGACTTTTCCCGAAAAAATCCAAGCCTTTCCGGCGACGGTCGGCAGGCGTCCCGTTCCTCTGGGCGCCCCTGGCCGCGTCATGGCGGACGGCCTGCCTCAGTCCGCGCCTTGTCGGCGCGCCGAGGGGCGGTCAATCCGGTCGCTCCGCTGCGGGGGCGGCCAGCACTTGCGGCCAAAGGCCCCGGCGGTTTTTCCGGAGAAGCCCTCAGGCGCGGCGCCGCCGCGGAGGGCTTCTCCGGGGGTACCTGACGGAGCTCCTTGGCCGGAGACCTCGGAGGAGTGCCTCATGATCGAGAAGCGGGCGTTAGGGAGGACGGGCGACAGCGCGTCCATCCTGGGATTCGGGTGCATGCGCCTTCCCCTGAACGGGCCGGGCCCCGCGGACATAGACGCGGAGCTCGCTTCCGCGATGCTCCGGAGCGCCATAGACCGGGGGGTGAGCTACGTGGACACCGCCTTCGGCTACCACTCCCCCGGCACCAGGGACGTGCCGGGGGCGAGCGAGCCTTTCCTCGCCCAGGCGCTCAAGGGCGGCTACCGGGAGAAGGTGAGGATCGCCACCAAGCTCCCGACGTGGCTCGTGGAGTCACGCGCCGACATGGACAGGCTTTTGGACCTGCAGCTCAAAAGGCTGGACGTGAGGCAGATAGACTACTACCTGGCCCATGACCTGAACGCCTCGGCCTGGGCCAAGACGAAGGGGCTGGGGCTTTTGGGTTTCATGGACGAGGCGGTCAGGGAGGGGCGGATCCGTTTCCCCGCCTTCTCCTTCCACGGCGACTTCCCCGTCTTCAAGGAGATAGTCGAGGGTTACGGCTGGGCGCTCGCGCTCGTCCAGCACAACTACCTCGACCGTGACTACCAGGCCGGCCGGGCCGGCGTGAAGCTGGCTTCGGAGCGCGGGGTCGCGGTGGCGGTGATGGAGCCGCTCCGGGGAGGCTTCCTCGTTCGGCACCTGCCCGAGGAGGCCAAGGCGAGGTTTCTGGCCGCCCGCCCCGGCTGGTCCATGGCCGCCTGGGCCCTGAACTGGCTGTGGAGCCGCCCCGGTGTCTCGGTCGTCTTGAGCGGCATGAGCGACATGGCCCAGGTGGACGACAACGTGCGCTCCGCCGAAGCCTACCGGGACGGGATCTTCGGCGAGGCCGAGGAGAGGGCGGTAGACGGGGCGATGGAACTCTTCAGGGGCAGGATCAGGGCGGGCTGCACCGCCTGCGGCTACTGCATGCCATGCCCCGAGGGCGTGGACATCCCGAGGAACCTCGACTTCCTGAACCAGTTCCACTTTTTCGACGCTGAGGAGCCCCGCCGCGTGGCCCGTTTCATCTACGGCTTCCAAATGGCCCCGACGGCCAAGGCGTCCCTTTGCGCCGACTGCGGCAAATGCTCTGAGAAGTGCCCGCAGGATATCCCGATCCCAGAGCTCCTGAAGCGGACGGCGGAGATTTACGGCGAGGCCGTGTCCGGGCCCTTCGTTTCCTGAGCCGGCGGCGACGGATGGCGCACCCGGCATAAGGAACTCGGCATCCGGGGTCCGCCGGGACAAAGGAAGAGCCGAATCAACCGAATCAACCGAAGGGACCGAAGGAGGGGAAGAATGCTCGGGGCAATCAGAGGTATCGCTTGCGGCATGTTTCCGTAGCGGGCAGGCTGTTTCGGGCATTCCGGGCATACCCGGCACTTATGGCATTTCAGTCATTTTTGGCATCTCAAGCATTTCAGGCATCTTAATTATCCCAAGCATCTCAAGCGATTACGGCATTTCAGTCATTTTGGGCATTTCGAGGATTTCAGGCATCTTAGTCATCTCAAGCATCTCGAGCGATTAAGACATCTCGAGCGATTAAGACATCTCAAGCGATTAAGGCTTTTCAAGCATTTAAGCATCTTAAGCGATTAAGGCTTCTCAAGCATTCAAGCATCTCAAGCGATTAAGGCTTCTCAAGCATCTCAAGCGATTATGGCTTCTCAAGCATTCAGGCATACAGCGATCTCCCTTCAGCACATGAGGTTTCCGCATTCCCGACGGGTTTTCCGCGCCCGCGGCGCCGCATGGCGGTTCCGGGGTGCCGCCCGCCGTATCCCGCGCTGATCCCGGCGGCATCCAAGGTTCGGAAACGTCGCGTCATCACGGCTTCGGGGCCGCGTCCCCGAAGCCTTCCGCCAGGCCCGGTACCCTTTCGGATTGCCGCGGGATTTCCCGAGGCGGCCGACGGTCCGCAGGTCTTGAAGGAGGCCCCCTATGATCGAAAATCGTGCGATGGGCAGGACGGGCGACAGCGCGTCCATCCTGGGGTTCGGGTGCATGCGCCTGCCCCTGAACGGCCCTAAGCCTACGGACATCGACCTCGAGCTGTCGACCGCGATGCTCCGGAGCGCCATAGACCGGGGCGTGAGCTACGTGGACACGGCCTACGTCTACCATTCGTCCGGGGACAAGGACGCCCCGGGCGAGAGCGAGGCCTTCCTGGGGAAGGCGCTCAAGGACGGCTACAGGGAGAAGGTGCGGGTAGCGACCAAGCTCCCGCTGTGGCACGTCAACTCCCGCGCCGACATGGACAAGTACCTGGACCGCCAGCTGAAGATCCTGGACGTGGGGCGGATAGACTACTACCTGGCCCATGGCCTGGGCGCGAAGTCCTGGCCCCGCATGCGGGAGCTGGGGCTGACGGGTTTCTTCGAGGAGGCCGTCAAGGACGGGCGGATCCGTTTCCCCTCCTTCTCCTTCCACGACGACTACCCTGTCTTCGAGGACATCCTGAAGGGCTTCGACTGGGCGCTCGCCCTGGTCCAGTACAACTATCTGGACGAGGAGTACCAGGCCGGGACGGGGGGCGTGAGGCTGGCCCGCGACAGGGGGGTGGCGATCGCCGTGATGGAGCCGCTAAGGGGGGGATTCCTGGTCAGGCACCTGCCCGAGGAGGACGTTGCAATGCTCCGGAGGATCCGCCCCGACTGGTCCATGGCCGCCTGGGCCTTCAACTGGCTGTGGAGCCGCCCAGGCGTCTCCGTCGTCCTGAGCGGCATGAGCGACATGGCCCAGGTGGACGACAACGTGCGTTCCGCCCAGGCCTACAGGGACGGCATCTTCGGGGAGGCTGAGACGAAGGCGATAGCCGAGGTGGTGAGCCATTTCAAGAGCAGGATCAAGGTCGACTGCACCGCCTGCGGTTATTGCATGCCCTGCGAGGAGGGCGTGGACATCCCCCTGAACCTGAGCTTCTACAACCAGTTCCACCTCTTCGAAGCGGAGGAGGCCAAGGAGAGGTGCCGCTTCGTCTACAATTTCTCGGTGCCCCGCTCCGATCAGGCGACAGGTTGCGTGGACTGCGGGAAGTGCGTCGAGAAGTGCCCCCAGCACATCCCCATCCCGGAGTACCTGAAGAAGACGGCGGAGCTCTACGCCACGGCATGACGCGGCCTGCCTGAGGACAGACTGGGCTCCCGAAGCCCGTTTGCGGGGAGCTCATGATGTAGGAGGGGCCTGAAGGCGCGGCCACGGGCTTCGGAAGGCGCCGGACTCAGGCTCCGGAAGGCTCGGGCCGGATGCGGCGGAAGGAGCGGGCCGGAGGCCTTGGAAGGCTCGGGCCGGAGGCCATGGAAGGCTCGGGCCTCAGTCCGAGGAAGGCCCGGGCATTAGGCTTCGGATGTGAGGACGCAGGCTCCGGAAGGAGCGGGCCGGAACCGCCGGAAAGGAGGGCCTGAGACACCGTGCGGGCACCGGTTCGGTGGACGTTGCATGCAATGTCCGGAGCCGCTGGGGCATCACTGGATCCTGTTGTGCGGCGGCAAAGCGCTTGACGAAAAGATCCAGTGATCCCGGTGACTTGACACCGGCACCGATGGAAAGCAAGACCGATGCCATTATCGGCTTGTGGGGGTGTCGCTGGCCGAAACGTCAAAAAAAGGCTAAAATAGTCACATCATAGCGTTCGCGGCATCCCGACCCGGTCTCCATGGCTGTAGGCGGGAGTTTCATCGAAATCCTAAACGGCACGGAATTTTCCTGCCGTTAAAGGGACTTGCTGTTTTTCCCTGCCATGAGCGGGAGTTGCGGATGCCTTGACATCCGATGCCTTTGTTCCCGGCCCGTCCCCCGGACGGGCCCGAAGCATACGCGCCTGGGGCGACAGGCTGGCGGAGTCCGCTCCCCGGCCTCATGTCTCCAAGCGCCTTTATGACCATGCTTTATGACCATGCCGCATGTCGCGGCTTAACGCTCAGGCGAGGGGCGCAATACGGTTTTTCCGGAGAAACCCTCAGGCCGCGGCTGGCCGAAGAGGGCTTCTCCGAGGGAATCGCTTCCCGCCGCCTCGCCTCAAGGAGAGAGAAAATGGAGAAGCGTCCCATGGGGAGGACGGGCGACAGCTCGACCATCCTGGGCTTCGGGTGCATGCGCCTGCCCTTGAGCGGGCCTACCCCCGACAAGATCGACTACGACCAGGCCACTGCCATGTTCAGATCCGCCGTCGACCGCGGCGTGGACTACGTGGACACCGCCTACCCCTACCACGGCTCCGGCGACCGCATGGCGCCGGGGGAGAGCGAGCCGTTCCTGGGCCAGGCGCTCAAGGGCGGCTACAGGGAGAAGGTGAAGCTCGCTACCAAGCTTCCCAGCTGGAAGACCCAGAGCCTCAAGGAGATGCACGCGATCCTGGACGAGCAGCTCAAGAGGCTGGACGTGAGCCAGATAGACTACTACCTCGCCCACAACCTGAACAACTCGGTGTGGCCGGCAATCAAGGACATGGGCCTGTTCACGTTCTTCGACGAGGCGGTGAAGGACGGGCGGATCAGGTTCCCCTCCTTCTCCTTCCACGACGACTACCCGCTCTTCGAGGAGATCCTGAAGAGCTACGACTGGGCCATGACCCAGGTCCAGTACAACTACCTGGACCGCGACTGGCAGGCGGGCCGGAAGGGCGTGAAGCTCGCCTACGACCGCGGGGTGGCCGTGGTCGTGATGGAGCCCGTCCGAGGCGGATTTCTGGTGAACTACCTCCCTGACGGCCCCAAGGAGACGTTCAGGAAGGCCCATCCGGACTGGTCGCTCGCGGCATGGTGCCTGAACTGGATCTGGGCCCAGAAGGAGATCTCGGTGGTCCTGACCGGCGTGAGCGACATGGCTCAGACCGACGACAACGTCGCGACCGCCTTGAGCTGGAGGCCCGGCAAGTTCACGGAGGAGGACTCGAGAATCATTGACGAGGTGACCGAGTGGTTCAGGAGCCGCCTGAAGGCGCCCTGCACCTCGTGCGCCTACTGCATGCCATGCCCTTCCGGCGTGAACATCCCCAAGAACATCGAGAACGTGAACGACTACTACATCTTCGACTCGAACGAGGCCCGCGAGAGGAGCAAGGTCTTCTACCGGATGATGGTGGGCGGGGGCGAGTCGGCCGCGCTCTGCACGGAGTGCGGGGAGTGCCTGGAGAAGTGCCCCCAGCACCTGGAGATCCCCAGGCTCCTCAAGGAGGCGGCGGACCTCTACAAGACCGGCTGAGGCGCCGAGGCAAGGGGCTTTCACGGGCCCGGAAAGCGCGATGCCCCCGGGGGCGGAAATGTCCGTCCTCGGGGGCATCGCTTTTCCTGGCGTCCTGGGTTTCCGGGAGTCCCGCGTCAGGCGCACTTGGAACAGGGTGACGGCGAGTTTTCCGACAGGTAAGCCGGAAGTTCCGGGAGGCTTGGCGACCTGCGGTCGTGTTCCTGGGGGTCCTTGCCGTGTTGGCGGTCTGCAGCCGCTTCCGTGAGTGAAGCGGAGTTCGGGGAACGGGCCCCGTCTTGGGGTGCAAGCCTTGTCCGGTGATGAAGGACGAGTCCTGGAGCGCAGGCGGTGTCCGGGGGGAAGGTGCCTCAGGCGGTGAAGGCCGAGTCCGGGAGCGCAGGCCGCGAGGCGGCCAGTCTGCCTTTCCTCGCTGGCCGCATGCCCGGCCTCCGGCCTCAGCCCTGCGGCGCGGTCAGGTGCCGTTCCTTCCCCCTTTCGTGTTGCCCCGTCCCCCCTTCCAAGCGTGGAAAGGAGTCCCGACCAAATCAGGCCGTGAAGTCGCAAGGCGCCCGTTGTCCGAACCTTCTTCAGACCCCCCGAAATCGGACCCTGCCTAGGTCCAGCAGGTCGGCGGGGGGTGCCGGTCGGGGTCCTTGTCCGGGAATCCGCCTGGCACGGTGAAGGCGTATGAGGCGTTGATTATCGCGTTGGCGAATGCCCTTGACTTGGCGACGTTCTCGCAGGTCTGCCTGCGATCCTCCCAAGCCAGGCCGCAGTACTGCGGCTCGCGGGTGGAGCAGTTAGCGGATCCTACGGAGAGCAGGCAGCCTTTCGTGGACAGGAAGCAGTTGGCGACGATGATCTCGTTGCCGCCATCCAGGCCTGCGGACGCAGTCTCGTAGGCGGTGCAGTAATTTTCCCGGTGGCGGACGTAATCGCTCAGTAGCTCGCCGTGCGGGGAGAAGGGCCGGGACGCCGACCCGGGCTCGCCGGGCCCGAACCGGACCTGCGAGCCGGGTCCTATCGGGCCTGCGGCGGGTCCGGTCGGAAACGGAAGGTCGGGCCCGAGCTGAATCAGGTCATCGGCGGGGTCGGCCGGAACCGGCGACTCCGGTCCGTGCATGTACGGGACGCTGTGCCAGGGCGGAACCTTCAGGCCGGTCCCGAACAGGATCGGGGCACCGGGCACGGGCGACTGCTGGGCGTGTCCGGGCGACTGCGGGGCGTGTCCGGGCGACTGCGGGGCGTATCCGGGCGACTGCGAGGCGTGACCGAGCAAGGACGAGGGGGGGCCGGGCGACTGCGAGCCGTGCCCGGGCAACGGCGAGCCGGGCTCGGGCAGCTTCTGGGATTTCGTCAGAAGCGAGATGATTCCGGAGACGAAAGCCTTGAGCTTTGGGAAGAGCGACTTGTCGGGGTCGATGTCCTGCGCCTTGCCTAGGCGCTTGGAGTGGTTGGCCGCCTTGTCGCGGGCGGCGCTCTCCTGCGGTCTTTTGCTGTTCATGATTTTTCCTTCCGGCCATCGGGCCGAGTGAAGGGCTCACGCGCTGAGGCGTGTGGCGGGGGGTTGTCTTGCCTGCCTCTGTTCCCTTGCGACCCTTAAAGGACGCGAGGTAGGCAGCAGGGGTGGAGTTTCGGGTGACTGCCCAGGGTCCTCTGACTGGACGGCATGTCATATAGGGAGCTCTCTTGCTCGCCGTGATCTCATGGCCGGTCCAGAACTTAAAGGAAGGGGGCGGACTGAGGGACTGTAGTGTCGGACAAAGCGTCGGCCCGAGACTGTGCCGGGAAGAGATGTCAACGATGTGCCGGGACGTGTCCAGTAACAAGGGGAGTGACGGTGCGCCGGTACGAGGTCAGGACTGAGCGGCAGTAACGGTGCTTCGATCGGAGCCATGACGTAAAGGCACCTGTGGAGGGCCAGGCCTGGCTTGGGATTTTGGTCGGGGCAGGCGCGTCGGGCCCGAGTCTTGGAAAAATGGGCAGGGGACGGTTTGTCAGGCAGGGCCTGGGATTTGGGTGGACTGGCGAGTCGGCCCAAGTCCAGGAAAAGGGGGCGGCGGCGACTTGTCAGGCCGGGCATGGAATAGGTTCAGGACCCGGAGTAGAGGTGCCGATGGTGAGCCGGGCTCAAGGCCTTGGCTGGAGGCAGTGACGGCCTGCCGGGCCGGGTACGGAATAGGGTCAGGACCTGGAGCAGAAGTGCCGATGGTGAGCCGGGCTCACGGCATGGACTGGCGGCAGAGACGGCCTGCCGGGCCTGGGATTAGGGGCAGCGCAGGAGCGCCGCGCCGGGGACCTGGGATTAGTGGCAGCGCAGGCGCACCGGACCGGAGGCCTGAAAAAGGAGGCAGTGGCGGCATACCGGGCTGCGCCTTGAATCAGAGTCAGGGCAGGCGCACCGGGCCGGAGGCCTGAAAAAGGAGGCAGTGGCGGCATACCGGGTTGCGCCTCGAATCAGAGTCAGGGCAGGCGCTCCGGGCCGGGGTCCTGGAAAATGAGGCAGTGGCGGCTTGTCGGCCGCGCCTGAAATCAGGGGCAGGGTGGCCGGGCAGGGTGCTAGGAATGTAGCGAAAGTGTCGGTTCGCCGGTGTCAATGCCGGGAGTCGAGCTACTGGGTTGGCGCGTCCGGTCGGGGACCGAAAGGGTTGAGCGCGGGCCGGGCAGGCAAGCCATCCGCGTGAAAGGGCGGGTTGCCCGGAACTGTCTCGGGGAGGGTGCGGCTAGATCCTGCTTCCGGATCCATTAACTTTGGAGGGAAACAAATAGATCATCCGGGAAGCCAGGGCTGGGGATGATTTGGCGATGCTGGATCTGCGCGGGGCCCTGAATTCGGCGACGTGAGAGCAAAGAGTCGGCTGGACCTCAGGGAACCTCGCCCGTATGTGTCGGGAACGTGCCGGGGACGATCCGTACCGAGCCGGCTAAGGCTTAGGCTCCGGCTCGGGTCAGGAAAGTTCCGGCAGCGGGAGATTTTTCTGTCCATGCCTGTAGGACGAGTACTCCTACAAGGTGGGCGCGAGATGGCAACGGGGCCCAGAGCTTCAGTCGGCGGAACTGAAGCCTGAAGGGAGTCTGGCAGGACACGGCGGGTTGCATCAGCCGCGCCTTCGCGGCCGTGCCAGGGTTTGGGAACGGGGAATGCCTGACAAGGAGCGCGGGCGATGGCCGGGATGGAAAAGCGGCCGGCGATCGGGGGGAAGCTGGCTCGGAAAACTGGACCGGAGAACCGGGCCGGCGTGCGGAAAACGATGCCGGTGTGCGGGAACGAGGCCGATGTGCGGGAACAAGGGCGATGTCCGGAAGAGCAGGGCCGAGAAGCCGGGATGGCGCAGAGCCGATGATCGGAATCACGGTCAGTTGAGGGCGGCGTCAGCGGTACGTGGCGAGTCGCCCTGGTGATGTTTCTGCGGACTTGGATCTCTTAAGGCTCTACGAGATCATGATATGGGACGGTCAAAGTACACCAACTTTTCGGGAAAAGCAACAACGATCCCGAAGGGGAACCTCGAGCGCCGGGACGGGTTTTCCTGACGCCCGGTGGCGGAAGATCACATGCGGGGGAGTGCGCTTGGCAGGAGCGGTAGCCAGTCGGCATCAGCGGTTACGGAGGCGTTCCGAGGGCGGTTAACGCGCATCAGTACGGGCTCAATGTTCAAGAGGCTACATGTCGTAAGGTGTCTATGACCAAGGATCGGCGTTGAGGGCCCATATGCTTGTTGCGAGGAAACAAATTTCAGGAATCGGGGCCGCCGGACGGTTTCAGGCGACAGTCCGCGATGTGAAGAGGACGACCGGGAACCTGGAAAGCCCAAAATTAGATCTGGGGAATTGCGTGAGGAGGGAATTTCGGTTCTTTATCCGGTAGGGACGGTTGAGGAGGGAGGCTTCGTGAAGCCGGACTGGATGACCAATTGGCAAAGCTTTTTCGGTCAGAAGCATACGGTAGCGGATGGCAAGCGCCGCCAGCCAATGGGAGCCATCTGAAGACCGAATGGCGCCCAAGGCACGTAGCAGGCAGGGAGGCAACTCTGCCTGGGAAGGGGAGGCTGAGTCATTAGGGAAGGCATAAGATGGACTTATGAGAGAGGTCATTTTCGGGGTCTTGAAAGATGGGAGGGAGCGATAGCGGGGGAGGGGGTACTGCGGTTCGCGGTGAGCCAGACGAGACCTAAGCATCGATAAGCGGGTCAGAGGCATCGGCGCCTGAATGTCAGGTACCGAGTTGTTGCCGAAAAGGATCTGGGCGACCGAAGGCGGGTGGCCGGGCGGTAAGGTGAGGTGAGGTGAGGTGAGGAGAAGTGAAGAGGAGGAGGCCGGATCGCCTGACCGAACCGGGGAGTAGTCTCGAGCGTTTACGTCTTAAGGCCGAACATGACAGGGAACGATGCGGGGATCCGGAATTGGGCGTCGATGGGCAGGCCGTTCCGCTTTCCTATGTCGTTGCAGTGGGACGGTTGCGGTTCGAAAAGGAACTCCGATGCCGAATGTGGAGCGGTCCCGGGAGTGTCGGCAGCCTGAGACTGGTCAGCCTCCCGAAACCAGCATGGCATGGGACGAAGGTGGCGAACGGTGAGGCTCAGTCGAGCGTCAGGGACGAAAGGGGCCGGGAAAGCGGCGGCGGAAGGGGGCGGGAAGGGCCAAGGGACAGGATCGCAGGGCTTCGGTCGTGAGGGTGCGGCCAGGCGGAGGCGATCAGGCGGGACACTGCCGAGGACATTGTTTTCAGGGGTAGGCGGGACGGCCGAGTCAGTCGTGGCCAGGTTATCGGATATCGAGAGCATGGCCAGGTCCGGAGGGTTTCGCCTCCCTTTTGGTTCTGTTCGGGCCGTGTCGGTCATTCCGGACCGGAAAACACCCATTTGTCAGGCCGTGCAGGGGACAGGCCGGATGGCATGGCGAAAGCGGCCACGGCGCGCCTCAGTCGATTTGTCGGAGATACCCTTGCCGCAGAACTATTTAAATCCGAAAAGTTAGAATTGAAGCGAATCCGTGATATTCAGCGGGTTGGTTCTGCCAGCGTTCGCTTGCGCCGTGTACTGGATAACGAAAGGCAAGTAAACGGCGTGAGCCTGGTTTTTCGATGGGGTGCGGGTGAGAATTCCTGTTTTCATGGATGGAAGGGGCATCAAGGCGGCTCCGGGGTCTTTTGGAGGCATGGATTGCTGGACAGAATGAAAAGGGCTACGGAAGGCGGGGAGGGAGCGGTCCGTTCACCTGTACGGGCGTCCTGAAGATCGTTTGCCCCTTCGCCAGTTCAGGGCGCATGAAGGACGTATCCCAGGCGCCTCGGGTATAGCCTGCCGTTACGGCTACGCTGCCACAAGAGCGTCTTTGGGGCGAACCGCTTCAGATGGCTCCGGTGCCTCATGAAGTAAGGATTGCGAGGGCGTTGACGGACGTTCGAAGAGAGGTTGGCAGCTCTGCTAAGACGTTGTCCGTGAGATCAGATGGAGGAGGTTGCAGGGTTAGGCTTAGGCTACGCCCCCCCGGTGGAAGAGAGCTTGAAATTAGCCTGTATTTGGATGTGTTCAGCCCCGGATCTCCGGCGGGGGAGGAACCGCTTCAAGAGAATCGATGAAGATCCGGGCCCAGGGACCGCGAACCAGGCATGCAACGGGGAGTCACAGCGATTTCAGGCAGTAAAGTCGCTATGCCGCCCCGGAATCGAATGGCATTCGAAGGCAAAGGAGACTTCCGGTCGATGCTAAAGGTGGAGGGATACGAGCGGGGGAATCAGATGGGTGATCTAGAGGCCTGCAAGTGACCGGTGAAGCCATCAAGATGGCGGAACGCGAAAACTGAACCCGATGCCGGATTGAGAACCGCGCTCAAGAGGGCAATGCGACAACAGACGGGATGGAAATCTTCGTCAGAGCGAAAGAATATTTAAAATGAAATATGACCATATATAGTGAAAGGCAATTCGATCATATGAGTTTGTAGAACAGGAACAATTTTGGCATCGGGATCGACCCGGAGTTAGAAAATTCGAAATGAATGAATCTATGACAAGACGCGTTTCGATTTGCGAACCTGCCGAATTCGAATCGGAACGAAGGTCCCCGGAACAGTCTGCGGTTCGAGATTCGGGCGATAGCTCAAGTCTCGGATTAAGCGAGGATTTCGCAAGAATCGAAGGATTCGTAAAGGCAAGGGGGATTATTCAGGGAAACGAGGCTCGCCCGGATGTCTGTCGACCGGTGGATTTCGGAGTTGCCGGGGAACTTGAGCATGGAGCAAAATCCGAAGTGCGGAATGTGCCGGGGTTACATTTTTAGGATCTATTGGCAGAAAAAATGAAGCAGGCATTCGCCAGGGCGATGGAACGTTGGGATCGACGGGGCTAAGGACCCGAAGGCTCCTTGGAAAGGTTCTCGAAAATTGTGTTTGTCAGACGATAGGTTCAAGAAATGAAGTTTCGGATAACCGGGTGGGAAATGCTTGGCTTCCGGCATGTAAACCATCGGGTTTGAGAACTGCCGGGATGGCCAGCTCGGTCGTGTTGCGCTGGATATGGGCCTGTTTCCGAGTGACGGAGACCAGCCAGGAATATCGGATTCGCCCGAAGACGGAGAAGAGACGTCGGCGGATTCGGAGTTCTGCAGAGGGTGGTCTCCGGGTGCCGGTCAAGGGCGGGAGCGGTGGGACAAGGAGGTAAGGGCAGTCCGGTTTATGAGGCTGATTATATTTAACCCGCCGCAAGTCTTTGAGTCGATGTCCGAATAAGGGAATACTGTTGGGCTTTTGAACGAAATGTGCGAAATATATTTTTTGACGTTGAAGGGAATCGGCAGATATTCGCGAAATATGGATGTATGCCTTTTGCAATCATACTAAAATTAGTGGTTTATATCCAGGCAGATTTTGGCCTTATGCCTTGTATCCAGTAATGTTCAGCGCATGGGGTGGCGCAAACGAAGAGAGCACCTGGCGCGAGGTGCCAGGCGGGTGATTTTCCGAAAGTGGCCTCCATCGCGGGATTGGAGAGGATGAAGGAAGTTCGGACATGGGCAGGGGTTGACGAAAAAGGTTGAACCGTACCATGTTGCAAAACGAAATTTATGGACGGGGATGGCTCTGCAGACAGGATAACTATTTGATTTTCAAGGGAAAATTATTGCTCGCTTGCTTGATGGGCTTGTCTTTCGGTTGACGTTTTCCACCGTTTGCGACATTTTCTGTGGCGATATTGACACAGTTAAGAGTTTCGAAGGAAAAACTTTAAGCTAACATGCTGAAATCACGATTAATTTTTGCCGTTCGGCTATTGGCCTTGAATTTGCTTTCATGTGTGTCGCCGAATCGTGGGCAGATCGCGGCAAGACGCCTAAAGGCGGCAGGGTATGATAAAGTGTTGCATTTGCTTTAGTTTTCTGTAAAATAGTGTCGTGACGCAACACGCGAGCCGTTGCCGCCCACCGGCGGCCGGTCGGGTCGGATATCGGAGAGGAGCGGAAGATTAGGCCCTTCCGCTTTGGGCCGAGATGTCCATCGAAGACCCTTTTCAATATCGATTTTCGACAAGGAGAAAGAGATGAACAAGCTTATCGCACTGGCGCTGGGCGCCATGCTGGCTGCTGCTGCGGGACCCGCCTTAGCGGCCAGTCCGGTAGAGTTTGAGGGCTACGTGAAGGTTTTCCACGAGTCCCTCTCGAATTTCCAAAGGCTCCCGGGCGGATATGAGGACAGGGACAATTTCTTCGAGAACAAGCTCCAGATCGGCGTGACCTTCCGCCCCAACGACCAGGTCTCGGTGTTCTGGCAGTTCCGCGGCCCCAACTACCAGAGGTGGGGCGTGCAGCCC
>JAISFS010000331.1 GCA_031263485.1 Deltaproteobacteria bacterium
GGGTGCTTTTTTCGAATATCTCCCATTAATCCTCCTTTCAAGGTACACCCCTATATGTTGTGTCATCCCATTTACTAATTATGGCATAAAATCGTCTCCAAGAAAAGGGGGCTAGCTCAGACATTCAAACCTATTCAAAAACTCATCCGCAATCTCAGAAAGGCAATTAATCAGAAGAAAATGACATAAACAAAATTTATAGTGTTCATGAGCCTCAGACAAAATGTATAGCCAAAGGGAAAGCGCATACAAAGTCAGAATTTGGTAGCAAAGTTTGTCTTTTGCTTGGTTCAACCAGAGGAATCATTCTTGGAATCGTTAATTTTAGGGATAACCCCTACGATGGTGATACCCTGAAAGAGCCGCTTAACCAAGTTGCTCGATTACACGGGTACACACCGGATGAGGTTGTCGGCGATCGTGGTTTCAGAGGACGTCCTCAGGTCAATGACACTCCTGTGACAACGCCTTACAGTTTAATCAAAGGATTACCGGCCAAGCTTATAAGGAAAATCAAACATCTGTTAAAACTCAGAATTTCAATCGAACCTATCATCGGCCACCTAAAAAGCGACCACAGGTTCAGCAGGAATTATCTCAAGGGAGAGTTGGGAGATGACATCAATCCTATTCTGTCGGCGTCTGCCTTTAACTTTCGTAAGTTAGCGAGAATGGAATGCGAAACTCTTTGCAAGTCCCCAAATTCGCGCATCCTGAAACTTCCTCAAAGGAAGAAGAAGTTTCCTGGCCTTCCATTGTGGAGATCAACGTCCTCCCTCTTCTAGAAAAGCTGTCAACACTCTCGGTAAAAGTATTTGCGAAAGGCGTTGAAGGCCCAGAATGCTAGCCGCTATTAGCGGCAAAAAAAAGGATATCTTTTTCAACTTGAGTGTGGGCTAGCTCTGAGAGTTCAGGGAACGCCCACAGGAAGCCCTAAACGATATAAGGGCGAATCCGCATCGAATTTTTGACGTCTTAGACGGGGATTAAAAATCATCCCTGCCCCCCGGGGGGGGGGGGGGTAGCCCGGCCCCGGGGGGAGATAGCCCGGCCCCGGGGGGGGGATAGCCCGGCCCCGGGGGGGATAGCCCGGTCATCGGGCGGTACCTCAATGACCGCTATAACGATTCAAGGCTCGAAAACTTTTTTCAGGGACAACTAGTTATCTTAAATCAACCCGCTCCACTATACTTTTCAGATAATTTCAGACATTCGTACCTACGGCATTCCTCGACATTTTACAGCTGGTGTTCACGGCTATCGCCATCCTTAAGCCGAAGCCCAATCATATCATTCCGCAGAGTGGGGTTCACCTCAAAGTCATTGCCCGTATAGGAAGCATTAAAAACCCGCCTGTCCTCCCAACAGGAGGACTGGCGGGTTCCTGCCGTCGCGACGACCTTCATGCGCCCGTCGCTTGCCATGCTCACTATTACCAAGTGCTGGCGTCAAGTCCAGCAGTAGTAGTCTTCACTGTTGAAGTGTTAGATGCGCTGTCGTACTGGTAGATGGTAGAACCGTCTGCCTTATGACGTACGGCGAAAGTGAAACCGGCTGTGTTGTTTGACAAATTCGTGTAGGTGGACAGGGAGCCATAGTATACGTTGGCGTCCTTGACCAGGCCACCCTTAAGTGCAAGCGAAGCATAGCTCGGTATATACTTGCCCATTTCGGCGAAGTAAGCCTCCTCCGCTGTCGCTATCGCGTGATACGCGGACTGCGCCGCGTTGTCCTGGGCTCCTTTGCGGTACTTTGCATACTGTGGGATCGCTATCGAGGCGAGGATGCCTATGATGGCGATGACTATCAAGAGCTCTATCAAGGTGAAGCCGGCGCGGCTTCTGTTGATCATATCGTTCATCGAAAAACTCCTTGGCATGAGGCCGACGGCCTCGTCTTAAGCATCTAAGGTCAAGCGGGCCTCGGCGTTCAGCCGTTTCCGCAATTCCCGGCATGTAGCAGAGCAAGATGCGTGCCGTTCCCTTGCCTCGCAAATTTCTTGATCCTGAGTGATATTTTCCCTGCGGCTACCCTTTTCTCTTGACTTCCAGCAATATGCCTTACCATCCGTTAGAACCATTAGTGCGCTTAACCTGAAATCAGCGGCAACAGGATATCATTTTCGTGAATTTTCCGTTATCAACGTATAGATGCCCGCATAATCATTCCCCCCGAATCCCGCGTAGCGGATTCCTGGCCGATGTACGGCACGGTTCACCACACCGACACGTCAAGACCCGTATCGGTGGTGAGGATGTTCTCATAACTTCCCGAACTGTCATAGAGGTATACGTGTGAAGCCTCCGCCTTATTTCTCACAGAGAACTTATATGCCGGTATACCGTTCGCGCTTATCACGTACAGGCTTATCTGGCCATACATGATATTCGGGTCCCTGACAAGCCCCCCTATCCTACCTAACGAAGCGTAATCTTCCGTATAGTGACCCGTCGTGGCGAAAAACAGCTCCTCGCAGGTCTGGATCGCATAGCCCGCAGCAAGTGATACCCTGTCTGCGGCCGCTCTCCTGTACTGTGCATACCTGGGTATTGCAACCGATACCAAAGTGCCGATTATGGCCGAGACAACGAGCAGCTCCAACAGCGTGAATCCGCTTCTCGCGGATGATTTTGCGAACATCTTGACCGTCCCAGTCATTAACCTTCCCGGCTGGACGCGACGCCGGACGCGGGGGCGGGAACACGCACTAACCCATCTTCAGGGTATCCCGGACGAGCCGACCCCGACCTGGCCTGCCCCACCTCCGTAAAAATATTAACCAGCGATTCAATCCCTTTCAATAATCACAATCTGTATCTCAAAAATATTTTTATAGAATCAAACTTTCGATTCTTAAAAAATTATGCCGTTTACCGTTTCGAAACCCGTACCATCTTCCCGCCACATGCCTCAACCACCCCTCGAATATTATGCATCAATACGCCAAACTTGATTATATCGCAAACGGCTTTTGATACCGATGACTCCGCATTTCTTCATCGCTTCTGACATACGGCAACCGGACCCACAGACCTCACTGTGTAGCCCGCACCGGTTATCATGCCGATCTCCCTCTCACTCTACAGTCGCTCTCCGCATCGTTTCCATATCATCATTACACCACCCTTACCCGCCATACACGCTTCCCACAACCGACCGACCTTGCGGAAGTCATTATGCCCACTCTGATTTCGTCTCAATATCCTCCAACATTCTACTGTTGCAAGACCCCATCCGATGACTCATCCGCAATATCTCAGCGAAGGATTCGCGATAAAACTGCGGTATTCAAAGCATGAACAGTAACTTGCCGATCACTGCCCCGATAACCGCAACGTTTTCCACCTCGTCAACATCCCCGGACGTCACAGTGCTCAGACGCGACCATACCTTGACAGCCGCGCCGGATTATTGCGGTTCCGTCCGATGAAGACCGCCAAACCCATAGTGGCTCCCTCAATCATTCAGACCCGATCCTACCGGCATACGTTCCGCTTTGCTCACCTCCGCTTCCCCATCGCTCACCTCCGCGTCTTGTCGGCCTCTGCGGTCCACATCCGCCGCTTCTCCGTTGCCCCGGACCTTCCCTTCGTTCGCCGTTGCTCCCTCTTCCTTGCCGTTTCACTTTTCAATCCCATCCTCTAATTTCTTTCCTCTGAGATTTGCCATACCCTAATTATCAAAAATCCCTGACTCGTAGTTTCCCTTTCCGCAAACGTTTGTTCCTGTTTGCCCCAGCACTGTTCCGCTCAGACCGGACATCGGCATCTGCCGCTCGTGGCTGGGCGCAGCACTACTTCGTCCTATCGCTACAGATCGCCGCCCCGAAAACCGCTTCAGGTCGTCATCTGACTCTTTAGCCCTAAACTCTCTTTAACAATAGACTCGGTTCAGATACAGTCTTTAACCGGGACAACCGCCCTGTTCCCAATCAATCCTCAACCTTGATTCCACTGAAAATACCGCCCATCACCTCATGGCAGTCATTTTTCGGCAGAATGTCTGAGTAAAGGGTGAGGAGATGGGCGGTGGTTTTAGCCTTCAGCGCAAGGTCGCCATTGCGATGGCCGCATAGCGTCCCGGTTCTCTGTCGAGGGTGAGGGTTTTGCAGTGGAATCAACCTTCAACCCCAAGATTCTAAATCTGTCCGCTTGGAAATGTCGTATCATTAAGGTTATAGCCTCCCCCTTCGGGACAAGAGAGCCGACCACATCTCTTCACCCGGAAATCCCTTAATCTGAGAGCCCCGCACGAGGAATCTAAGTCCCGACATTCCGTTCCTATAAAGAATTATGTCCCGACCTGGACAACAACAGCCCGTAATTATAACAGCACAGAAATTCCCGTGCACACAGACTGCCCTAGACTGTCTATTCCTTTTCGGTAGGAACCAACCCACACGCCCTCTCAAAGTGTTTTTTTTTAGCTATTGCATACATCAAATTTATTATAAGTATCATAATATGCTATTTTATGTATCTTATTTCTTTTTTTATTGATTTTTTTTCATTTATTATTCATTAAATATACCTTAAATATATTTTTATTTCCATATAATTTGCATTTATTGCTTGATATCATTTGCGCCAAAAGCGGTCAATGACCTGGCACGGCGCTTGCTTATGCATCTCCCCGGCTGAACGAAAGATTTCGGGTTCTTCCACATATCTCTCCGGGCCATCGGCCCGGCACCAACCCTGGCCGATTGGCCTTTTCTCAAGGAGCACGCACATGTTCACCAAGATTAACGAGAAGCGCGAAGGCTTCACCCTCATCGAGCTTTTGATCGTCGTTGCCATCATCGGCATCCTGGCCGCCATCGCCATCCCCCAGTACGCCAAGTACCGCAAGGGCGCACAGGACAACGCCGCGCAGTCCGCCTACCACGCCATCGCGACCTCCCAGGAGGCCTACTTCGCCGAGAGGGGCGCCTACATCGGCAGCTACTCCAGTCTTGCAGCGATAGGTGGCCTCGTGAAGGACGCCAACGTGTACTACGGTACCCTTTCGGTCTACACAAACAGCTCCACTGGCGTTGCCGGGTTCACGTTCTCCGTTAACCACAAGGCGGCCGGTTCAACCAGGTACGATTACGACAGCGCCTCCCAGGGTTCCACGGTCAAAAGCACGACCGCCAGCGCACTGACTTCTAGCACCTGGTAAACCGTAGCCTGACCCAAGCCTTTCGCCTCTCCAGCTTTCCGCCCGCCGAGCTCCCCGCGAGCTCGGCGGGCTTTTGCTTAAAGGCGGCCAAAATGGCTAAAAACGACTGCCTTGAACGCGACCCTCCTCCCCCAGCGGAGGACCTTGCTCCGCGCCCCGGCGGTATCGGCACTCCCGAGATCGCCCGGATGCCTTTCGCCTTCGCACTCTCTGCGGCTGCGTTCGTCTTCTACGTCCTTTTCGCGAGCCCCGCCATCGGTTGGCGGGACGGCCCGGAATTCGCCGTCACCTCCGTCTATCTGGACGTTGGCCACCCGTCCGGATTCCCAGCATACAGCATCCTTGCCAAGATCTTCACTTGGCTCCCCCTGGGGTCCATAGGCTTCAGGGTCACCCTGTTCACCGCCCTCATGGGCGCGGCGTCCCTGTTCGTCTTCACCCGCCTGCTCGAGCTTCTCCACTCATCCGAAACGAAACCCGCTGCCGCCCAATGGCTCCTGGCACCCCTTCTCCTTTTCGCCTTGGACCAGGCGGTCTTCGCCTCCTCGACCGAACTTGAGGTCTACTCCCTCAACACCTTTTTCCTGGTTACCCTCGTCTATTGCGCATCGCGGTGGAACGCTGGGGACGGCATAGCCTGGCTTTACGCGGGCGGCTTCCTTTACGGACTGTCCTGCGGGAACCACGCGGCCATGAGCCTGTATCTACCATTCCTACTTCTCCTGACATTCTGGGGGGAACCTGCCTCGGAAAGCGCGGGCGGGCCTCATCGGCATCTCGTCCGTATCGGGCTGCTCGCCCTCTTCTTTCTCGCGGGACTTTCCGTCTACCTCCTCTTGATCGTGCGGTCGCTCACCGATCGCCTACCGGTGGACTTCGGGCGGACAGATACGCTTTATCGATTCTGGCTCCACATTTCAGACGCCAAGGACGCCGACACTCACTTCCAGGGGCTCGTCAAGTTCGAAGACCTCGCCTACCTGGCACCCATCCAGTTCAAAAACCTCTGCTCCCCGTTCTTCTTCGTCTCTATCCCCTTCTTCTGCTGGGGTCTCCGCGCCCTCTGGCAGGGCTTCCGCATCCTCTCGGTGGCTTTGCCCACCCTAATCCTCATAAATCTCTTCTTCTTCTACTACTGGATAGACGGCTCTTCGGCCTTCCTCCCGGCGATAACCGCATGGTTCATCCCCGTCTGCCTGGGCCTCGGCGAACTGGGAAGGGCCCTGCGCGGCCGCGGAGCTCTAAGGCTTGCTGTCACAGCCCTGGCAGTCGTCTCGATCATCGGCTCGTCCATTTTTATGGCCCAGGACCGAATCGGCGAGAGCGATGCCGAGTCGGGGTTCCAGTCGACCGAGATCTATTTTCCCGATCTTGCGGCCATGCCCCCTGATTCGTTGGCAGTCCACGATAACGGCTGGTTCCCGATGCTGGCTCTCCAGTATGCCTACTCGGTGCGGCCCGACGTGACGCTGGTGCTCCTGACCGGTCTTCTGAACCCGCAGATGATGGCGGTCCCAGAGCCCGGAAAGATGCCCCAGGCCGTCTTCCCGGTGAAACCCGACGGGACATGGATGACAGCAGATGAGCCAGGCTTCTGGAACCTCTTCTTCGCCTCCAACATCCAAAGCGGCCGTCGGGTCTTTTTCCAGTACGGATCGCTCGTCGACTTCGTGATGCCCTACCTTGTCCCAAGCGACCGATACATGTGGCTGGGCGAGATGAAGATGGACCACCTAGCCGGTCTGGAGGCATTGGAAAACGGCCTCTACGATGGTTTCATCTCACGTTCCGAGGCATACTGGGAACGGCTGGCCGCGGGCGCGGACGGCCCCCTTGCCCGCAAGGCCCCGACGTACATGTACTATTCCCTTTTCACGGTCCTGGAGTACATGTACGCCAACGGCCGCTACCGGGAAACGGCCGATGCCATCAGGATATTCCTGGATACTTTCAACGCGCCCGGCGACCGGTCCTTCCTCCCATATGACGTTGTCCTTAACAGCTACGCCCTCCAGGCTGACTCCTACAGGAGGGCGGACGACAACGAGGCGGCCATGGAGGTGATCCGGAAGATCATCTCTATACGCCCCTATTATCCCGCGAACTATCTCATGCTCGGCTACGTCCTGGACGGCACGGGCGACGGAGACGGTGCGCTTGCGGCCTGGAAACGCGGACTGGAGCTGGATCCGCTGGATTACAGGCTCATAGTCCGCTACGGCCTGGGGCTTGCCAAGCACCGTTCGATAAACGATGCCAACGACTTCCTGAACTCCCGGATCACGGATCTTCTGGAAAACGGCCTGTTCGCCGCGGCAGGAAGAATCACCCGCCTGCTGGAGTGCTTAGAGCTCCCGCCCTGGGAGCCCGGCCCGGAGGAACCGTACCCCGATTCGCCTAACGCCTTGAGGGAGGCGGTCCCATGATCCGCAAGCCGCTCAAGGTGCCTCGGCTCAAAGCCCTCCGGATCGTTTTGGCCGCCATGGCCTTCCTCGCATTCCTCGCCTTCTTCATGGAGGCGAAGGCCGGTCGCGAACTCTCCCGGGCACACGAACTATTGAGCCTCGGTGCCGCAGACGAGGCCGAAATCCACCTGTTCAGGGCCGTCAACTGGTACTCGCCCCTGGGCTCCAGCCAGAAGGCAATCGCGGAACTCGCGCGACTGGCCTCGAACTATGCGGCCCGAGGCCAGGACGACGAGGCCTTGCGGTCATACCTCAGGCTCCGCGCGGCGATAGTCGCCGCCCGGAGCTTCTATATGCCGCAAAAACGCACGCTCGAAACGGCAAACTCGAACATCGCCCGCTATCTCGCCCGCCAGAGACTCGGCAAGGACGCCGATCATGAAGCCCTGGCCAGGGAGACCGCGCGTTACGGGGAAATCTACGCGAAAGCTCCGTCCATGAACGAGGGCTGGTATCTCGTTGCGGTCGGGGGCTTCCTCATGTGGACGCTATGCGGTCTGGCCGCGATATTCAGGCTCTTCCGGGCGGACGGCCAGAGTGCCGGAGTCGGGCTCGCCAAAGCCCGGACGCCTTTGGCAGGCTTCGTTTTGGGCTACGCCCTATGGATCATCGGCATGGCTATGGCCTGACGCCGGATAGCCCCGCCTTTCCCTCCGCTCTTCCCTGAACCTCGTCCGAAGCCGGAGAGGTTGCGTCCTGCGTTTCGTCAGCGCAAGAAAGCCCGGGACGGCATAGCCGTTCCGGGCCCTCATGCCCTCAGCGCTTGACGGGAACGCCATTCGGAGCCCAAACGGCCAGGGACGGCCCCGCAGACGCAGGCCATCGGCTCCAGAGTCACGGATTCCGTGTCGCGTCTGCTTCCGCCGATGACTTGCCCGACCTGCCTCGCTACCGGACGCCCGAATCCGGACCGTCCCGGCAAGACGCAAAGCCACGCATGATACCGATGCATCATGCCGCGCAAAAATGCCCGTGTCCAGCAATGGCGATTACGGGTAGCGGCAGGAATCCCGCCCTACAGCCTGTAACCCGCGAGCTCCGCGTCACCCTTGAACATCTTAACAGTGTCCAGCGAGTACTCGGTCAGATCCTTTCCGACCAGCGAGAGCTTCTTGAGAATGTCGTTCGTCGCGGTGATGACGTGGCAACCCACCGCGTCGGCCTGGAAGACGTTCAAAAGCTCTCGCGGACTGGCCCAGATAAGCTCCACGTTGGGCGTGGGAGCCAAGAGTTCCACCGCTGCGGCCATCAGCGGCGAGGGGTCTCTGCCGGTATCCGCCACGCGGCCCGCGAAAAGCGAGACGTAGGCGGCGGGGCCGCCCGCGAGCCTGGAGGCGATGTCCCGGATCTGGGCGAGCGTCATCATGGCGGTCACGTTCTGCTTCACGCCTGCCTTGGCCAGGGCCGCCACCAGTTCCGCCGAGGACTCGCCCCGGCTGTTGGTGACGGGGATCTTCACGAAGACGTTCTCGCCCCAGGATCCGATGAGCTTCGCCTGGCGTTCCATCTCGCCGAACTCGTCCGAGAAGACCTCGAACGAAAGCGGCTTGTCGGGGATTTCCTTCACGATCTCCTTCGCGAAAGCCCCGTAGTCCGTGACGCCGGCCTTCCGCATCAGCGTGGGGTTGGTGGTGAAGCCCCTGATGAGGGGGTTGGCGTTCATCTCCAGCATGCCGGCCTTGTCGGCGCCGTCTGCGAAGAGTTTGACCTTGAGGTCAGCCGCAGATTTCATCTCTATTGTCTCCCTTTCGTCACTGGCGATCCAGGCCACGGCCTCCCGAAGGTCCGTCGCCGTGTAATCCGCAGGCGGGGCAGGACGGGGTTCGGAATAGCCGCAGTCGATAAACACGGTACAACACCCTGCCGCGCGACCGGCGCCGATGTCGCCGGCCCTGTCACCCACCATGTAACTCCGACCGAGATCAATGCCCCATTCGGAAGCGCCCTTGAGTAGCAGGCCAGGCTTGGGCTTGCGGCAACCGCAACCGTCCGGCCCGTCGTGGAGGCAGACGTAGAGCCCGTCCAGCGGAAGCTCGCGGAGCGCCCGGTCGTTCATGGACCTGACGTTTTCCAGGGTACGGGTCCCGCGCGCCACATCGGGCTGGTTCGTCACGCACAGCAATACGAAGCCTCTTGACTTCAGGCCCGCCAGAAGCCCCCCCGCCTCCGGGAAAAAGCGCATGGACTCGGCGTTCTCTGGAGGATAGGGCTTGCCGTCTACGACCTCCGCGCGATTCAGCACCCCGTCGCGGTCGAAGAACACGGCGCGCCTCAGCCCGCACGTACCCCGCCCGCAACCCGCCGAAGCGAAGCGTCCTTCGGATCTCCCGTCGGCCGTATCCCGCCCTTCGCGCCCTACCATTTCGTCGGGTTGACCTTCAATTCGGGGTGAGTGACCAGAAGGTGCCAAACCACGCCGTGGAAGGCCTCGGTATGAGGGGTCACGTGGGCCGGGTTCACCGTAGGGATAATCACGCAGGCGTCCGCTACCTTCGCCGTGTAGCCCCCGTCCCTGCCTACGACACCCATGATCCGGGCCCCCGCTGATTTCGCGAGCTGGACTGCGCGGACCAGGTTGGCCGAGACGTTCCGTTCGAGATCCCCCCCCCCCACGGAAAAGACGAGCACGCCGTCCTCTCGCCTGAGCCTGGAGCCCTTGAGCCACTCGGCGAATACGGTTTCCCAGCCCTCGTCGTTGGTGCGGGCCGTGAGCTCGCTTACGTTGTCCGTGGGGCAGTAGGCCTCCATGCCGCAGAGCTTGCGGAAGTCGTTTACCGCGTGCGAGGCGGAGCCCGCAGACCCCCCCACGCCCAGAATGAAGAGCCTGCCGCCGTCCTCGCGGACCTTGGCAAGCAACCCGGCCGTCTTTTCTACGTCCGCGGCCGAAATGCCCGCGAGCACCTTGGCCGCCTCAGCCAGGAATTCGTCACTGAACGCCATCGTCCGCCACCTTTTTGACCAGGGTGAGGCCTATCGTGAGGTTGATGTTGATGATCGGGAGAAACAGCGGGTAGTAGCGCGAGCTTTTAAGCTCAAAGAAACGAGTCAGCTGCCCCATGATCTCCTTCGGCCGGGAAAGGTGCTCGCTCCGGATCAGCCAGTTATAGCTCTGATGGTACTTTCTCTCGAAACGGGGCTTTTCCGAAATCCGCCTGGCAAGCCGGTGGGCCCAGGCCCCTTCGCAGGGGATGACGGCGGAAAGGACTCCCCCGGGCTTCAGGAGCCTTCGGAACTCCGCGAGCGCCCTGGGCAGGTCCGGGAGATGCTCGAGCACGTGAATGGCCACTATCCGGTCGAAGTAGCCGTCATCGAAGGGAAGCCGCTCCTGGCAGTCGCCGACGAAGGCGTCCACGTCCGGGAACCTCTCCCTGATGCGATCGCAGAGTTCCTGACGCAAATCCAAGGCATGGTACTCCTGCGCGGAATGCCTCTCCCAGTTGATGTGCTCGCCCAATCCGGCCCCGATCTCGAGCGTCCTGCAACCCGGAAAGAAGCTTTTCAGCGGGTAGCGGTTGTCGAAGCCGGTAACGAAGCCGTACCATTTCGTCTCCATGGCCTCAAGGTGGTCCCGCATGAAGTCGTCTCGGATCGCTACCTGCTCGGGGGTCAAGACCGGGACGCGCTTGGGCCATTTCCCATCGCCGGCCTCGCCTTGCGCCGCAAGGACAGGCGCGGTGGAGGCCGAAGGGCCGGAACTGGATTCCTGTGGCAGGGGCTCTGGCATGGGCTCGCTCCTTTGCTGCTCGGATTCCCCGACGGGGAATGGGAAGGCATCGGACAATGCGGCATCCAACGGGAGGGGCCGCTTGGTGAAGACCAGAAAACGGCTGGAAAGAACGGTCCAGACGAAAACCACTGGAACGGAGGCGAGTTTCACGTTGAAGGGCTTGAATCCCATCCGCAGGTGGAAGACGCCGAGCATCAGCTGCACGATGGCGAGAGAGACGAGCCCAGTGGCCACATAGGCCGCATACTGTACCGCGATTCCTCGGTCCTGCCTCTCGGGTTCGCCGATGGCATAGACCCTGGTAAGGAAGAAGTTGACGGTGACGCTGGCCGCGAACGACGATACGGCGCACCACATGGGATGCAGGCCTAAGGCGAGGGAAAGCCGGAAGATAGAAAGGTCTGCCAAGGTGGCGGCGAGGCCAGCCAGGAGTTGCCTCACCGCCTGCCCCTCAATGGAGCGGTCCTCGGAGGGCCGGAAGACCGCGCGGAGGACGATGGAGGGCGTAGGGAACCTCACGGGCGGCCCTCAAGCCCGTTCGGCAAGATGCTTCTCAAGATCCTTGATGCCTGCGGGCGTTCCTATCTCGAAGAACCTCTCCGTGGCCTCGAAGCCGGCCAGCTCGCGGCCGACGGAGAGCTTGGTGAGCACGTCCGCCAGATCGAAACTCTCATCCGGCCAGCCGACGATGACCTCCTTCGACATGCAGGTGAGGCCGTAGTCGATGTACTGCATCTCTACTCCCTCGGCCTTCTTGTCGTAAAGCCTCACCACGCCGTTCTCGTAGACCACGTTGGAGCTGTCCCAGCGCCCCGTGTTCCTGAAGACGGTCATGAGCGCGAGCCTGCCGGAATAAAGGAATGCCTTGGCGACCTCGCGGTAGTCGATCTCGAGATAGCTGTCGCCGTAAAGGATGAGGAAAAGATCGGGAAGCAGGGTGAGGGCCTTGCGGACGGCGCCTCCTGTCCCCAAAGGTTTGGGGCCGTCGAACGAGTAGCGGACGTCCAAATCGAAATCCGCACCGTCCCCCACCGCCTTCTGTAGCTTCTGGCCCAGATGCCCCGCGCAGATGATCACCTTCTCCACGCCGCTCCGTTTCAGAAGCTCCAGCTGGTGGAAGATGAAGGGCCTTCCCGCCACCTCGACCAGGGACTTGGGCGTATCCTTGGCGATGCCGCCCAGGCGAGTGGCGAGACCTCCGGCGAGGATGACTACGGGAAGCATCTTAGCTGAACACCACTTTGGCGCCGTCGAAATCGAACCTGAAGCGGAGCTCTTCCAGGCCCTCCTCAGCCATCGCCCTCCTCAACCTGGACCGGTCCTCGGCGAGGAACATCAGAAACCCGCCTCCGCCCGCGCCCACGATCTTGCCGCCCACGGCGCCGTTCTTGAGGGCCTTCGCATAGGCCGCGTCAATCTTGGGGTTTGACATGCCGCCAGTCCGTTTCTTCTTATTTTCCCAGTGCTCGTGCATGAGCCTGCCGAAGGCGAAGACGTCACCCCTCTCCAGTGCCTCCTTGCTCCGGACTCCCAAATCCTTCACGTAATGCAGGTTGGCTATCATCTCGGCGTCCCCGCCTACGGAGCGCTCCTTCTGGTCCTTCAGGAGATCCCCGGCGCTCCGCGTGAAACCGGTGAAGAACAGGCAGAGCCGCTCCTCCAGCTCGAAGAGCGACTCGATGGGGATGGCCAGGGGGCGCGCGTCCACGGTGTCGTCCGGGTTGAAGTCGAAGCAGGTGATGCCGCCGTAGGCGGCTATGTACTGGTCCTGCTTGCCGATGGGCTCTCCCAGCCTCTCGATCTCGATGTGGCAGGCCAGTTCCGCGAGGTCCTGAGGGAGGATGAGCTGGCGGCGGTGCGCGTAGAGGGCCTTCAGAAGCGCCGTGGTGAAGGATCCCGAGGACCCGAGGCCCGTGCCTGATGGTATGTCCGCGAGCGCGGTGATCTCTATCTGCGGTGTCCTGAGGTTCTGAAGCCTGAGGGCCTCCCGGATGATCCGGTGCTGGATTTCGTCCACGCCCTTGACCGCCTCCAGCTGGGAGTATTTCAGGTAGATACCCTCGTTGAAGGGCCGGAGCACGGTCACGTATACGTACTTGTCGATCGCGGCGGCTACGAGGAACCCCCCCCCTTGCTCGCGGTAGTAGGAGGGCAGGTCGGTGCCGCCGCCGCCCAGGCTGATCCTCAAAGGTGACCGGGTGATTATCATGGGGCGGTCCTTTGTCCGTGCCGGTCCGCCGATGCCGGACGGGGCTTCGGCAGGCAGGACGGACGGCTTGGGGCGCGATGGCGACCGGGCGGGCTACTCACGGCAGGAAACGGGATGGGAGAAGGCGGCTCGCCGGGGCGGGGACTCGGAGACGCGGTAAGTAGGCTGACGGGAGCCTTATGGGCTTACACCTCCGCAGCGGAGTCGGGCCCGATAAAGCCTCCTGCGGCTTCGTGGGTACGAATATCCGTTTCAGCATGCCCACGGAAACCCACGGCCCTTTCCACGATGAAGATGGGCCTCCGCTTGGTCTCCTCATAGATGCGGCCGATGTAGGCGCCCAGGATTCCCATGCCCACGAACTGGCATCCGGTAAGGAAAAGCAGGAGCACGCCAAGCGTGGCGAGGCCAGCCTCGAACTGGTACCAGCCGGAGAGCTTGCCGACTATTAACCCTGCCGTCGCCAGAAGCGCCAGCCCCGCCATGGCGAATCCCGCGATGGTCATGAGGCGCAGGAGGGCCCCGGAGAAGGCGATGACCCCGTTGAAGCCGATGAAGATGCCGCCAGCGAGAAAGTACTTGCCTTTCCCGGCCGATCGGGGCTTCCTGTCGAAAGGGACGAGCCTGTACTTGTAGCCCACCACCGCGGTGAGGCCCTTCAGGAATGCGTTGGTCTCGTTTAGTTTCAGCAGCTCCTCCACCACCAGGCGGTCCAGAAGCCTGAAATCGCCGGCGTTACGGGGGATCTCGACGGTTGCGGTCTTATTGATGAACCAGTACGCGCAATACGCGACCAGCCGCTTGACCGGGTTGTCCCCGGATCGGCTCCGCCGCTGGGGAATGACAACCTTGAACTCGCCCTCGCGCCAGATGCGGACCATCTCGGGGATAACCTCCGGCGGGTCCTGCATGTCGACGTCCATGACGACGACGGCCCGGCCCGAGGAGTACCTCAAGCCGCCCCAGATCGCAGCAGGCTGGCCGAATCTCCTGGAGAAGCGCAGAAGCTTTACCCGCGGGTCACGGGCGTTCTCCTCCATCACAATCTCCTCAGTACGGTCCGAGGATGGGTCCATCGCGAAGATCACCTCGTAGTCATCGGTGACCCCCTTCAAGACCTCCCGGACGGTCGCCAGGTAGGCCGGGATCGCCTTCTCCTCGTTGTAGACGGGAACCACCAGGCTCAACTCGGTCATTTTCATCCCCTTGCGGAAAAAGCCTCCCTATGCAACCGTGCGGCGGGACCCTTGGCCGCGTCCGAAAGACGACCGCGAAACACATGCGCGTCCGACCCAATATAGGAGTTTCGACATCCGAAATCAAGCGCGTGCCCATGCCTCCCCGCCGGAAAACGCCTTGAGGCCAGGGGCGGGACCGGGGAGCGCGTCCCTGAGCGGGAAAATACTCGGCCTCCAACGGCAACGGCGCCGAAGCCTATCATCCGCGCCCGGCCTGCCCGCCGATGCCGCTGGCTTGCGCCATCTGTCAGAATTCCGCCGCTCGGTTCAGCCCCCTCCCGCCGTCTCGAGGATGATTGCCGAAACGAGCTCGCCGCATTTCACTAGCCCAGAGATCGACTGTTCCTCCCTTTCGGTGTGGACCTTGTCGTAGCCTGTCGCCACCCCCACCGAAGTGATACCCCTGGAGTTGAAGCGGTTGCCGTCCGACCCGCCTCCCGAGACGGTCAGCCTCGGCTCTATCCCCAAAACCCTCATTGCCCGTGAGGCGACGGCTATCGCGGGGGCGTCCTCCTTGACGGCGTAGGCGGGATATTCGAGCCTGTAGTCGATCGAGAGGCCCGCCCCCCGTACCCCGCAGACAGTCTTGAAAGCCGAATCGACCTCATCCAGATAGGCCTTGAGTTCCCCCTCGTCGT
>JAISFS010000336.1 GCA_031263485.1 Deltaproteobacteria bacterium
CCCCAGCCGTCCGTCTCGGGGGTGTGCCCCGTGCCCGAGCCGTCGATCCAGGCGGTCACCTGGCCGGAAATCCTGGGCACGGGCGTGGCCCTGCGCGGGCGCCAGGGGATCTCGAGGCGCGAGAGCGAGAGGGAGTGGGTGAGGCCGTCCTTCTCGCCGGCCCCGACGCCGAGATCCACCCCCTGGACGGCGGCGACCATGGCGGCCTGGGATCCGGCGATTCTGGTCGCCGTTATCACGTAACGGCCGTCCGAGTCCGGATCCTCGGCGCCCCTGACTTCCAGGGCGAGTCCGGGCATGAGCCCCGGGATCCGGCTCACGGCCTGCCACTCCTCGCACGCGCAGAGCTCCTCGTCCCGGCGGATGGCGGCCAGGCGCCTGCCCTCGGCCTCCGTGTCGAAGTTCTCCCCGTAGAGGTAGATCTCGCCGCGGCCGTATGGGGCCACTGGGAGGCTGACCGAAAGGGGGCGGTTGGGGTTCGCCCAGTTGTAGTCCTTGAGCCTCACCGAGGCCTTGGGCACCCGGCAGACGGACTTGAGCCCGAAAATCTGGGAGCCGCCCGCGTCCGGGTTCATGCCCGAGACGTCGGAGGCGTACGCCCGGAGCTCCTTGTATCCGTCCATGAGGGACGGGAACTGGGCGTTCATGTCCGTGAAGAGGGCCACGTCCCGCCCGCCGGTCTGGTCGAAGCTCAAGGCGATGCCCTCCCGTTCGAGGGTCCTCAGGACGAAGAGGGACAGGTCCTCCCCGTGCTGGAACACGAACTCCCTGTTCGGGTAGGCTGACTGGTCCAGGGCGAAGGTGAAGGCGTCCGGCGCCACGCCGCCGAAGATAAGCGAGTCCCTGATGATCCCGCAGCTGGAATCCGAAAGGTGGATGCGGTTCTGGATCTGGCCGCGGAGGCGGGAGAGCGAGGGCTCCAGGGTCAGCTCGACTATGGTCCAGTCGCCTGCGCGGCCGCCTTTCCGGAACGCCGTGGCCACGCCGTGCCAGGCGGTCTCGAAGGCCTGGGGCCCCCCGGCCCCGCCGCCGTGGGGCGTCGGTCGGGACAGGTCTCGCATGCCAAGCGAGGCCTCGCCGGCGAAGAAGTCCCCCGGTCCCTTGCCCCTGAGGTCGGCGGTCCGCACGAGGGCCGTGATCTCGAAGGCGTAAAGCGTGTTCAGGGCGGCCGTCCCCCTGAAGCTCAGGACGTGGCACTTGAGTTCGGGCTGCGCCGTGAAGGCCAGCGTGAACCGCGGTCGGTCCGCTCCCTGTGCGCTCATGATATCCTCCGTTTCCCAAGGAGGCGCGCGGCCCCCGCATGAGTGGCTGTCCGGCGCCGATGGCGCGCCGGTCTCCTTTTCCGGGCCCGCCGGGTCCGGGTGACGTTCCTGGTTCCGTTGCGGTCGGGCTCCGTTTCCGGGCCCGATGCTTCCGTGTGTAGTTTCGGGGTCAGCGCGTCGGGTTCCGTATCGGCATCCTCGCCGCAATGCCACGGCGTATCCGGCTGATTGGAGTCCGACCGCCGCGAGGAACCGTTGCCCGAGGGGGAAGGGACACTGCCGCGAGGGGGCAGGCGATCGATCAGAAAAAACGTTCTTTATCACGCTTTTTATGCCATCATCAGGATCGACTGTCAACGTCCGACCCGTTGACGCGGCCACCGAAGGAATCGGCATAAGCAATAGTCGTGCCGTCGGTGCATCGACCCGTTTGGCCTGTCACGCAAGGCGAATGACGTTTCGGTGCCGCCCCCGACGCCTCCGGGGTTGGCACTCTACATCCATTTGTTGGCGCCATCGGACAACGTCCGAAGCCGATAGGAACGGCAGGTCGTTGGCGCCTCGGGGTTTTGCGGCACGGCCCGGCAGGAGGACGACCCTTGCAAGCCGTTCAAGACGGTGCCAGGCGTTTTCGGCATCCGCCGGGAAGTGTGTATGGCGGGGATGCCGCCAACGATACCGCATCTCAGGGTCGGCTGAAGGGAGGAGCTGCGCCCGGTAGGCTGAAAGGAGGAACTGCGCCTGGTCGGCGGACGGGGGCTCTGGCCCAAGCGATGGAAGGGGCTTTCGGTGGCCTTGCGATGGTCGCTCGAGCGTCCGTCTGGATGCCGGGGGTAAACGGGAATCCCCGGAGCTTTTCGGGATTTTTGCCGCAAGTGTCCGGGCGTTCTCCATCAGGGGGGGCCCGTTCCATGTTTTCGGCAGGCAGTGCCGGAAGCTTACTCGATGATCGGTTACCTGTGACTGGGGGTGTTCGGATCTACTGGCGCGGATGGCCTGCCGCAACGGCATCTTGATCCTGGAGGCGGTCCGGTGATCCTTGAGGCCTCCTGTTGAAGCGAGAAGCGAGAAGTGAGAAGTTGAAAGATGAATCCAGAGGCCAACCGATAATCAGCGAAGTTGATTCGTGTCGCGGAAAAACGGCACCAAGACGGCCATGATGGCGCATTCGGTATTGGGTAGGGCTTCTGGAGGAGAACTTGACATGAGCGACCCTGGCGGCGTGGCAAGGCATGCGGCGCAGCTGGCGTCATGGGGTGGTGGCATCCATGATGCGTTCGCAAAAAGTATTCTTGTGGAAAGTGAAAGCTATTTGTAAACAAAAAGCAACAATTGATCAATTTTTGTGAATAATTAGGACTTATTTATGGACTTTATTCCATTAAAGAGATATTATGGGCTGATTCTGGATAAGTTTTAAGGTGACCTATGAGCCTGTTCAACCCTACCTTACCAACCCTAGAGTCACTTATCGCAAACGGATGGCCCTAGAGGGATGCCCTTGAGTTCCTTGGCAGCCTGGAGCTTAACATCGCACAATACGTATACGGCAACATCCCAGAGGACTTTTTGGATGACCGGTACAAGGACAACGGCATGGGAAAGCCACGCAAAGACCCAAGGGTAATGGTGTGCCTCGCCCCCTACCAGCGGGAGAACCGGCTGAGCGACGGCGAGACCGTCAGGGCCTTGAGAAACGACCTCTATCTCAAGACGGCCCTCGGATTCGCCGCGAATGACGAACGGGCGAAAGTGTCCGCCAGGGCTTTCTGGGAATTCCGCAACCGCCTGGAAAAGGACGGCAGGGACCACGAAGTCTTCACGAGAATCAAGCGCGCGCTGATCCGGGATTACGAGCCCGACCTGAGCGTAGCCAGGGAGGACGCCTCCCGTATCGAGTCGAACATGGCTTCGATGGGCAGGTTCCGGCTTCTTTTCACTTCGGTCGAGAGGTTCCTCAAGAGACTCGCGAGGCTCCCGGAAGCTTTCGCCTCGGTTGACCGGGAACTGGCCGGGCGGTACATCCGGAAGAA
>JAISFS010000008.1 GCA_031263485.1 Deltaproteobacteria bacterium
AGCCTCCTCCAGGCCATCAAGAACATCCCCCCCGCCACGGGCAAGAAGGAGATAGGCTTCCTGGCCTGACGGCATCCTTTCCCCGCGGGCCAGTCTCCGGCCCGCAGGCACCCTCCGCCATAGGTCCCGCTTCGGACCCTTCGACCCCGATTTCGGGTCTTCTCCGGTTTCTGTTCGCTCCTTTTCGGTCCTCTCCGGCCCTCTTCGGCCTTCTTCTGTCATCTCCGGCCCTCTTCGGCCTTCTTCGGTCGTCTCGGCCCTCTTCCGGCCTTCTTCGGTCGTCTCCGGCCCTCTTCCGGCCTTCTTCGGTCGTCTCCGGCCCTCTTCCGGCCTTCTTCGGTCGTCTCCGACCCTCTTCGGCCGTCTCAGGTTTTCTACAGCCCCCTCCAGTAACCATCGGCCCTTTTCGGTCTTCTCAGGTTTTAGTCTGACATCTTCTGTCCGTAGACATCACAGTTTTTATCCTGTCGTTACCTTAGATCACTCCAGCTCGGTTTCATTGCCTTGCATCTGCTCCGTTCAGCACGACCGAACGCGCTGTCCGGTCCTCGAGTCCGTAATCTAAGTCATTAAAAATCTCCTTTCCGCGATTACCGCCCCGGGCATCCCTCCCGGGGCGGTTTTTTTCCATGTCCCGACATCGCCATGCGCCTGAGGGGCCTGCCGTCCCAAGCGCTCCAAGCATCGCCAGCCTGACCTGCGGCGAGCCCGGTAACCATGGGACCAGGGCGAAACGAATCACCCGTGACGGACCTGCGACTCTTGACGCGATAGTTCGCCCAGAAGACGACGCGGACCGGTTTGGGACAGACCGGAGTCCGGACGGTTCAGGTTCCGAGCCCCGTCCCGAATTCCCAGTCGGCCGTCCGGAGGCATCGCGGCTCAGTTCAAAGTCAATTTGCCGTGTCAACGAGCGCCGCTGCCGCGAATACCGCCGACACCCAAGCCTTCCCTGTCGGCAGAGCCGCCTGGCCTTCAGGCAGGCCGACATGCCTGCGAATCACAGGAAGCGGTCAACCGACCTACGGTTCCCCGCACCGATGTCCCGGATTCATTAAGACAGCTTTTCCACGACCGGGCGGGCAACTCCCCTCTCTCGCGGACCCTTTCCTGGTTCTTCCCGGCTCTCTTCCCGACTCTCTTTCCGACTCTTTCCGGGAAACCCCTCCGCAAGCACTTCCCGGAGGTCTCAGGGTATCTCTGGAAGGTCCCCCCTTGAGGGTGCCGGGAACAGCCCTCTCGCAGGGGCAGCGGCGTTCCTGTTTCAGACCCTGCTTTTGTGGTACAATTCCGTCTTGCGCATCGGTCCCGGACCTCTACGGCCCGAGGCCTCTCCGGGCTCTTCCGCCCGCCCCCGAGGACATCTCCAAACAAAAATGAAGAAAATACTCGTCTTGAACGGTCCCAACCTGAACATGCTTGGGAAGCGGGAGCCCGAGATCTACGGCTCCGCCACCCTGGATGAGATCAACAACTCCCTCAAGCAGAAGGCCTCCTCCATGGGCCTCATGCTGGACTTCTGCCAGAGCAACCACGAGGGCGAGCTGGTGGACAGGATCCAGAAGCTTGAAGGAGACTACGATGGGGCCGTCCTGAACGCCGGCGCCTACACCCACACCTCCCTGGCGATAAGGGACGCCCTCCTGGCCGTCAATGTCCCGGTGGTGGAGGTGCATCTGAGCGACCCGTCCGCCCGCGAGTGCTACCGCCGGAAGAGCTTCCTTTCGGGCGCGACCGCAGGCGTCGTCGCCGGCTTCGGGGCGAGATCATACGAGCTGGCCCTGTACTGGTTCGCGGTGTCCTGAGGCGGGATCTCAGAGCGGGCACTTCCCTCGCCCGCGAAGGCCTCCTTCCGCAAGATCTTCCGCAAGCGCACCCCTTTGGACTGGCCATGACCTTACGGACGGTCGGTAAACCGTTGCGGACCACGGGCATGAGCCTCCCCGGTCGCCTGACCCGTCACGGACCGCAGCCCTGGACCTCCCCGGTCGCCTGACCTGTCACGGACCGCAGTCATGGACCTCCCCGGTCGCCTGACCTGTCACGGACCGCAGCCATGGGCCTCCCCGGTCGCCGGACCCGTCACGGACCGCAGCCATGGGCCTCCCCGTTCATCGGACCCGTCACGGTCCGTAGCCCTGAGTCTCCCCGGGCGCCGACCCGTCACGGCCCGCAGCCCTGGGCCTCCCCGGTCGCCGACCCGTCACGGACCGTAGCCCTGAACCTCCCCGGTCGCCTGACCCATTGAGGACTGCGGCCCTGGGCCTTCCCGGTCGCAGAACCCATTGTGGACTGCGGCCCTGGGCCTTCCCGGTCGATAGACCCGTCACGGACCGCAATCCTGGTCCTCCCCGGTCGCTAGACCCGTTACGGACCGCAGTCCTGGTCCTCCCCGGTAGCCGGACTCGTTGCGGACTGCGGCCCTGGACCTCCCGGGCCGCCGACCCCGTGACGGGTTGCTGCCTGGTCCTCCCCGGTAACCGGACTCGTTGCGGACCGCAACCCTGGGCCTCCCGGGCCACCGACCCAGTTACGGGCTGCGGCCCTGGTCCCCCCCCCGGTCGCCGGACCCGTTGCGGACCGAGCCCCGAGCATCCCCGACCGCCAGACCCGTAGTTGCCAGTGGCCCTGAACATCGTTGGCCGTCGGACGCCTTGCGGCCCTGAGCCTTGACCGCCCACTCCTCACTCCGCATGGCCCTCTTGAGTCAGTTGCCCCCCTGTCTGCGGCCTTACGCCCTTTCATGGCGACCGCGCAAGGCGTCCGGCATCGTCCAGAGACGCCTTCCGCCTCCCTTAGGCCGCGACCTTGCGGCCCCTTCCGGCCCCGGGCCGGATTTCCCAGACCCTTAGGCGCACGGCAGATGCCCTGAGCCTTTTCCGGGCCCGCCTCCCGTCCCCGCGCCCCGGGCGCAGTCGTGAGTCGGGCCTTGCGGCAAGCGCCAGTTGACTTTAGACACCATCACCATCAGGGGCGCCAGGGTCCACAACCTCAAGAACGTGGACGCCGACATCCCCCGCGGTTCTTTTACCGTCATCACGGGCCTGTCCGGGTCCGGAAAGAGCTCGCTCGCCTTCGACACCCTGAACGCCGAGGCCCAGCGGAGGTTCGTGGAATCCCTCTCGGCCTACTCTAGGCAGTTCGTGGCCCAGATGGAGAAACCGGACGTCGATCTGATCGAGGGGCTCTCCCCCTCAATCTCCATCGAGCAGAAGACCACCAGCCGCAACCCGCGTTCCACCGTGGGCACGGTGACGGAGATCCACGACTACCTGAGGCTCCTCTTCGCGAGGATAGGCGAGCCCCACTGCCCCCTTTGCGGGAAGCCCATCAAGGCCCAGTCCCCGGTGAGCATCGTGGACCGGATTTCCTCGCTTCCCGAAGGCACGCGCATACTCCTTCTGGCCCCCATCGTGGACGACCGCAAGGGCGAGCACCAGAAGCTCCTGGAGGGCCTGCGCAAGGACGGCTTCGCGAGGGTCAGGATCGGCGGCAAGATCCTCGATCTCTCCGAGGAGATAACCCTCGACAAGCGAAAGAAGCACCGTATCGAGGCGGTGGTGGACCGCCTGGCCGTGAAGCCCGGCGGGATCCGCAGGCTCACGGACTCCGTGGAACTCGCGCTCAGCAAGGGCGGCGGCGTCATGACCGCCGCAATCGTCGACTCGGCGGGCGAGATCAAGGAGGAGCTGTTCTTCTCCGAACGGGCGGCCTGCCCCGTCTGCGGGATGAGCTTCCCGGAGCTGACCCCGCAGCTCTTCAGCTTCAACAACCCCAAGGGCGCCTGCCCCGCCTGCGACGGGCTGGGCGCGGACGTGATCTTCGACCCCGAGCTCATCGTCCCTAACCCCACGCTGTCGCTGAACGAGGGCGCGGTGCCCGCCATCCGCTCGATAGGCGGCTTCTACGTCTCCCAGCTGGAGGGCCTGGCCCGCCACTACCGCTTCGACATGAACGTGCCCTTCGAGGACATCCCGAAGCGGGCGAAGAAGGCCATCTTCTACGGGTCTGGGGAAGAGGAGATCAGGTTCTCCTACGAGCGGGACGGCAGGCGCTACTACTACACCCGGCCCTTCGAGGGGATCGTGAACTCGCTCAAGCGCCGCTGGGAGGAGACCGACAAGGAGGAGCACCGGGAGGAGATGGCTGCCTTCATGAGCTTCCAGCCCTGCCCCGAGTGCGGGGGCGCGAGGCTCCGTCCAGAGGCCCTGGCGGTCAGGGTCGCCGGCAGGAACATCGAGGAGATCTCCAAGCTCCCCGTGGACCAGTGCGCCGAATTCTTCAGGGGCCTCACGCTCTCCGCCCGGGACGAGGCCATCGGCGCCAGGGTCGTGAAGGAGATAAAGTCCAGGCTGGGGTTCCTGGTCGACGTGGGCCTGGGGTATCTGTCCCTGGCCCGGAGCTCCGGCACCCTCTCGGGTGGCGAGAGCCAGCGCATCCGGCTGGCCACCCAGATAGGCTCCAGGCTCGTGGGCGTAATGTATATCCTGGACGAGCCCTCCATCGGCCTCCACCAGCGGGACAACGCGCGTCTCCTGTCGGCGCTGTTGCAGATGCGCGACCTGGGCAACACCGTCATTGTCGTGGAGCACGACGCGGAGACGATCCTGGCCTCTGACTACGTCCTGGACCTTGGCCCCGGCGCGGGCGAGCACGGCGGCAGGCTGGTCTTCTCCGGAACGCCCGAAAAGCTCATGGCGGACAGGCAATCCCTTACCGGGAGCTACCTCTCGGGGCGCCTGGAAGTGCCCGTGCCGAAGCGCCGCAGGCCCCGCGACAAGGGGAGCGTCGTCGTCAGGGGCGCCCGGGCCAACAACCTGAAAGGCATCAATGTAGCGTTCCCCGTGGGCGTGTTCACCTGCGTGACGGGAGTCTCCGGCTCCGGCAAGTCCACCCTGGTCCTGGAGACCCTCTACAAGGCCCTCCACGTGAAGCTCTCCCGGGGCCGCCATCGGGCGGGCGAGTTCGATTCTATAGAGGGTCTCGCGCTGGTCGACAAGGTGATCGACATCGACCAGTCCCCCATCGGACGCACCCCTCGCTCCAACCCCGCCACCTACACGGGGCTCTTCACGCCCATCCGGGATCTCTTCGCCAGGCTCCCGGAGAGCCGGGCTCGGGGGTACTTGCCGGGGCGCTTCTCCTTCAACGTGAAGGGCGGGCGTTGCGAGGCCTGCCGCGGGGACGGGGTGGCGACGATCGAGATGCATTTCCTCCCGGACGTTCACGTGACCTGCGAGGTCTGCGGCGGGGCCCGCTACAGCCGCGACACGCTGGAAATCAAGTACAACGGGCACTCCATCGCCGACGTCCTGAACCTCACCGTCTCCGAGGCCTCGGTCTTCTTCCGCAACATCCCGGCCCTGAAGGAGAAGCTCTCCACCCTCACCGACGTGGGCCTGGGCTACATCCGCCTGGGCCAGAGCGCCACGACGCTCTCGGGCGGCGAGGCCCAGCGCGTGAAACTCTCCAAGGAGCTGAGCCGCCGGGCCACGGGCCGCACCGTCTACATCCTGGACGAGCCCACGACCGGGCTCCACTTCGAGGACGTAAAGAAACTCCTGGACGTCCTCCAGGCCCTGACCGAGCACGGCAACACGGTCATCGTCATCGAGCACAACCTTGACGTCATCAAGAGCGCGGACCACATCATCGACATGGGCCCCGAGGGCGGGGACGGTGGAGGGACCGTGGTGTGCGAGGGCACCCCCGAGGAGGTGGCTCGCCACCCGACCTCCTTCACCGGCACCTTCCTCCGCAAGGCCCTGGCGGGCTACGGGACGCCGGAGTCACTCAAGAGGAACCCCGGCAACTGACGGGGGACCGTGCTCGACATGCTTCCACGGACCAGTCGGTCTTGCTGGCCTTGCCTATAGGGGGGCCATTAGCTTAGGCCACCGGACACTTCAGGCCAATCGGTCATCCCGACGGCCGACCACGACTCCTGAGTATTGAAGTATGCTTTGAGAGTATATTCTGTCCAGACACAACCTGCCCACCAGTGGCCTCGGCACGAGCACTCAGAATCAAGCTCTCAAGCCAGGCTTTCTTAAGGATTGAGGTTTGCGTAAAGTGAGTGAATTGAACTTCACATGGCAAACGCACTTCTTCATTCCCAATCATGCCCCTAACGCATCTGCATTCGCCAAAAAATCGACATTTCGCCCATTCTGACTATTAAATCCTGTCAAACAGGTTTCATTGTGCTCTTGCCTATCTCTTAAGGAAAGGACAGGCTTTTATCACAGCCATAAAGTACCACTTGACAAACCAACATGCTACATTTATCATGTTATAACATTCAGAGTAAAGTTTTTTTTGGTCTTTGCTCAGATGTTCGAAGTTGTGCATACCGCTACTTTTTCTGATTTTGGATTGTTTATTGTATTTCCTGCGGCATATTGTTTTCTTAGGTTAATCAACCCGTTACATGTTTTGAGGAATCATGTTAAATCACGTAGTTGAAAAAACTGACGAGTTCATTTCACGGAGAACTAAAGAGGAACGGAAAAAACTCGGCCAATTTTTTACATCAAAATCTATTGCTCAATATATGGCTTCATTATTTGATGTTCCAAAATCATCTTCAATATCTGTTCTCGATCCGGGAGCTGGCTCCGGAATCCTTTCGGCAGCTTTGGTGCAATGGGTCGAGACACAGTATGACATTGTCCAAGAAATTAACTTGACATGCTATGAAACTAACCGTGAAGTTCTTCCGTTGCTCGAAACTAACATGAAACATTTGACACAAACATCAAGCTTAAAGCTACATATATCTATCATCAAAGACAATTATCTTCTGTCTCAATCTTGTGATTTTTCTAGCAAACTTCTGGCTTCTGCGAATCCACTCAAATATGATTGGGTGATATGCAATCCCCCTTATTTTAAACTTAATAAGAATTCTCCCGAAGCATTATCAATGCAAAGTGTATGTCATGGCGCTCCAAATATTTATTTTTTATTTGCTTCTATGGGCCTTTTTAACCTTAAACAAAATGGCGAAATGGTTTATATAATGCCTAGGTCGTGGACTTCAGGTGCATACTTCACTCGTTTTCGTGAATATTTCTTGCGTTATAGCCGCTTGACTGATATACATATTTTTACCAACCGGAATAATGTCTTCGATAAAGAACAAGTTTTGCAAGAAACCATGATTGTAAAAGCTAAAAAAATAGATGCGACACCTGTTACAGTAAAAATATCATCGTCATCAGGCTCTGACAGTTTTAATAGAACGACACGTATTGATGTTCCCTATGATGTGGTTGTGTCCGGCAAACAACAATTTGTTTACATACCAACATCAAAGGAGGAAATCGATGTTCTTAGGACAATAAATTGTCTAGAAGTTTCTCTGCCATCAATTGGCCTAAAAATGAAAACCGGGCTTACGATCGACTATCGAAATCGCGAACTTTTACGTAATGAATCAGATAAACATGTAGTGCCTCTTTTTTACCCATTCCATTTGAAAAGTGGACGCATTATTTTTCCAGCAGGAAGAAATAATGAGTACATGTCAGATGATTCTCCAGGCATGTTACAGATGAACCGGAATTACCTTTTTGTAAAACGATTCACAACTATTGAGGAATATAGGAGACTGCAATGCGCGGTTTACCTCGCAAAATATTATCCGGCATATGCCAAAATCAGTACCGAAAACAAAATTAACTTTATCGACACTATTGATAATACAGAGATAGGTGAATGTTTGGCATTTGGTCTTTTCACGACCTTTAATTCCACTATTTATGACAAATATTACCGTATATTAAATGGTTCCACTCAAGTCAATTCGTCTGAGATTAACGCAATTCCAATGCCTGACCGCCATGTTCTTGAACAAATGGGAAAGATAACTATGAATGCAAATAATTTTTCGACTGAGTTTAGCGATAGGATTTTAAAAGGGATTATCAATGTCAAAAATTGAAGAAGCGCGTGAAATTCTACTCTCGATTGGCATGCCCAAACAACAACAAAATGATATTTGTTGCTATTCATTACTTGCAATGAACTCAATCAATGAAAATACAGATTGGAATAACGCAACAAACGAATGGATAAGAATTCACGGCATTATTGATTTCACCAATAGATTTTATAACATCAAATATGCAGAAAACAGCCGAGAAACGTTTCGTAAACAAGCAATACATCCTTTTCGTGATACCGCTATCATCGAAGATAATTCAAGCCCTACCAATTCTCCAAATTTTAGGTATAGAATGACTGGGGAAGCCTTAAATCTTTTTCGAAAATATGGAACTGCCAGTTGGAGCCCTGCACTTGCATATTTTCTTGACAATCATCAGACATTAAAGGAATTGTATGCATCAAAAAAACAGATGACTAAAATGCCCGTAACGATTAGCAAAAAAATTGTGATGCTGACATCCGGGAAACATAATGTTTTACAAAAGTTGATTTTGGAAGAATTTGCCCCTCGCTTTGCTCCTTTTTCAGAATGTATATATCTTGGCGATTCTGCAAAAAGGGATCTTTTCAAGAATGATTTGACTCTAGAAAGGCTGGGTTTTTCAATTTCTGTCCATGATAAAATGCCGGATGTTATTCTTTATAGACCTGATAAGGACTGGATATATTTTATTGAAGCGGTAACAAGCAGTGGCCCAGTGAACCCGCAACGTATAATAGAGATCAAAAAAATATCATCAAGAGTAAAATCAGGCAAAATCTATGTCCCTGCATTCATGGATTTCAGGATATTTAAATCTTTTTGCGATTCACTTGCATGGGAAACTGAAGCTTGGATAGCAGACCATCCTGAACATATTATTCATATGAATGGCAATATATTTCTTTCCCCCAGAAAATAATTCCATCAACACTCAACCACCATATGCTTCTTCACTTCCACACGGGATCTGTTCGCCATGCTCCCTAAGAGCCGGGCGCGGGGATACCGGTCGGAAAGCTTCACCTTCAACGTGAAAATCGGCCTCTACAAGGCCTGCTACAGAGACGGGGGTTACGATCGGAAAACATTTCCTCCCTGACGTTCACGTGACCTGGGAGTTCTGGACGGGGCCGACTACAGTTGCGACACGCTGAGAGCAAGTACAACGGACACTCCATCGCGGACGTCCTGAACCTCACCGTCTGCGAGGCCCTGGTTTTCTTCCGGAACATCCCAACCCTGGAGGAGCAACTCTCACCCCTCACCGACGTTTACCATGAGTTAGAACACCACGACAACGGACGCTCTCGGCCGTCGAGACGCAGCGCGTGAAGCTCTCCAAGGAGCTGAGCCGGACCACGGGCCGCACCGTCAACATCCTGGACGAGCCCCGCGACCGGGGCTCCACTTCGAGGACATGAAGAAGCTCCTGGACGTCCTCCAAGTCCTGACCGTGCACGGCAACACGGTCATCGAACATAACCTTGACGTCATCAAGAGCGCGGACCACATCACCAACATGGAACCCAGGGTAGGAAGGGGGAGGGACCGTGATGTGCGAGGTCACCCCCGAGGAGGTGGTGCGCCACCCGTCTTCTTTCACCGGGGCATTCCTCCGCAAGGCCCTGGAGGGCTACGGTCCGCCGGAGATCCTGAAAGTAACCACGGCAACTGACGAAGGGCCGTCCGCGACTTCTTTCCGCAGTCCTGTCGCTCCTTCATGTCTTGAACCTTGCGGCCTGGCAACCAACGGACATGGAACATTTCGGCTCCGGAGCGTGCGGTGCAAATTGACTTCGACTCTTCAAGCCTCACGTATATGTCTTGTTTTGGAGTCGAGCCTGTCCCTTCCTCCCTCACATCCGCTCCCCTTGTGCCAACAGCCCATGACTTTCGCACTTTTGAGCCTCGCGTCACCGCGTTTTCGCGCTCAGGATATCTTCCGAGGCTACCAGCACCGGCCGTAGCGGAACCCGGTGACTCCAGGCATCTGACTTATATATCCGTGATTGATGAACCGCACCGATTTTTTTCCTCATGGAATCCAGGGCCTCAAGGACATCCCCGTATCGCTCGGGTCTTTCGTACAGAGGTCATAATCCGACAAACGAGAGTAACATGGAAATATTACTTCGGCGGGTAAATATGATGGATTTTCCAATACTAGAACATTCACTGCAGTCAAGGAGTTTTGGTTATTCATCCTTATGTGTTACGGATATGACAATCCAGAATCAACTTTTGTTTTTAACTACTTGTTTAACCATACATAATTTTAGCCTATGAAGAATTTATGATTATGGAGGTATCATCATTTTCTAATCAATTACCGCCTGATTAATATCAGGAATACTTGTAGGGCGATTTCCTTCTTGAGCCAACGGTCCATCACATTTTATCCCTTAACGAAGGGAGCTGGCCCGCGTTTTAAGCACCGAAAGGTGAAATTAGCCTTGATAATTCGCTGCTTCGAAAAGCTTTCCATAAGACCGCCGACATACCGCACATTGTGCATCGTGAGGATCCGTGAATTACTCCTATTGTCGAGGCTGTCCATGTTGAGATGAGCTATTCAAGAGGAGTTACGAAACGTGCCGCCACCTGTGTACGCCCTCGGATTGCCAAGGCCAGGCATATGACCCTGTCGCTTATCGCCATGAGGGACTCGCCGTATTTGCCGCTCCTAATCTGCGACTCGGCGTCATCGAGAGCGGAGTCAAGGTCTTTCGTTGCAATGACTTTCACAGCAGGGTCTTCATCGTCATCCGTCTTGCCGGCATGTCTGTATTTGAGTTCGATCACTACACGGACTCTGCCCTTTAAGGATACTGCCATATCGGGGCGGCCATGGCTACCGGAAGTCTCGCTCATGACATCGATCCCGGCCGCGATAAAGGCCGTACAAATTATGGAATGGTAATAGCCTTCCGATTCTTGGTGTTGAAAGAAGTTGATTGAGGCAAGAATGTAGCCAACTAACCTGGCCACCTCCGCTGAATCACTCTCCAATAGCGCTTTAGGAATGTTTCTTGAGAAAAGGCTAAAATATCGCTTTTCTGGATCGAATGCTTCCTTGAAAATTGCTGCACGATAATTCAAACGAATTTCCAGATTAGGAATCCTAAACGTGAAAGCGTCGACTTTTTCGATTTTGTCATCGACTTCCACATCCTTGAGGACTTGAGCGTCTAAAGTCAAATACCCGCTGTGAAACATGACAGGTACAACATCTAACTCGCTGAGTTCGATTTTCAATAATTTTATGGACGTGTAACTACCGAGACTTGGCTGGATGAATTCAAGCGGGTTTTCTCTCACAAGGCATGCAAGGTGCGATGGCACTCCCAATTCCGTCCAGTAATCGTCAAAATTATTCTGATCAAAAAAGTTGAGTATGGAATAAGGATTGAATACACGGTTCGACCCAAGCCAACTGTAGCCACCATACCATCGTTTCATTTCAGCAATAAGTTCCTTGGATTTTGCATTCCAAGCGATTATTTTGCGTTTTTTCAAACTCTTAAGCGTATTTTCGAATCTGTCGGAGAAAAGCATATCTAATTCGGAGAGGGTGAACCCGCAGATCTCCGAATAATCTGACATAAGCGAGATATCTTTGATATTGTTCTGACCTGAATCCAAGGCGGTCATGGTGAACCTGGTGATACCTGTGACAAGGGCGAAACGGATGTATTTGAGATTTTTCTTGATGGAGGTATAGAAGTCATGCAGGACATCTCTATTATCCGATGCGAGTTTACGGTTTGACATATGCCTGGTCACCGGGGCATCGTATTCATCGATCAGGACGACCGTGCCAACTCCGTACTTCCTTTTGACGCCTCTCAGAAACTGACCCAGCATCTCTCCATAAGAGTCATCGGATATTGAAAGCTCCTCTGTTTCCGCCGCCTCTCTCAAATCACTCTCGATCCTGGCTTCAAGATCTGCCCTGATGGAGAGCTTGGTGTATGCCATGTTTAATCTCAAGACCGGGAATCTGTCGAACGCGTAATCGCTATCGGTAGATATCCACAGGCCATCGAAAAGTTCCCTGTTGCCAAGAAACACCTCCTCGATCGTATCGACCAGGAGCGTCTTGCCGAATCGCCTTGGGCGTGCCAGAAAACAGCACTTGAATTTATTGATCATTGTGTGGATATATTTTGTCTTGTCTGCGTAAAGATAATTCCCCTCAATTATTTCCCGAAAGGACTCATCGGAAAGCGGCAATTTTTTCAGTTCCATGATCCCTCCGCAATGTTCACGTTTCTTAGACGCGGAAAGTTTTCCCGTGTTCGCTGGACCGTGACGAACTACCTTGGCATTATCCGACGATTCCGAAACAGTCGGCTGAGTGCATTATATCAGAAATAATATTCGCCGCAAAACATTTTTATCACTTCACGCCAGCGCACGGTCCCAGCTACCTGGTGCAGTATTCAGAAGGCATATCATAATCGACTACCCTATAACCGCTCGTGAGGTGAGTGTGGGCAACCCTCATGCCACTTCCGGAAAGAAAACAAACACCAGGAAAGATCTTTATAATTAACGCGATGGAATGATTTACCAAATCGACTAGGATGATGAAATTCATTTCCTTTCCGGACGCGGAGGATGATGTCTTCCTCGCAGGATAGTCATACAGTCACAACAATCCTTTTCCAAGGCCTAAACATAGAAGCCCCCGGCTCAATGTCCTATGGCTAACATATTACGTCCACGTTACCAACTGGCAACATGTTAAACCTAACCTCGCGCCTTATGCATGACGACACCGTAATTTGTCGGCAAGGGATTCATGATGAAGGGCCATATGGCGCCGCGGCGGTCCAATCAGGACGGATGGGTTGTCATGCCCCTATAAATGGCACGTTTTGCCATGCCTTCAGCCTCCCAGAAGCCAGTGACCAGGTGGTGTTGCCTGCCCCGTATTACCGTTCCGACATATTGCGGTTTCGTCATGCGTGCTAGCCTCATCAACACTGCGCCATGCAACCCGGCCATCCGCCCCTTTGAATCTCGCGTCTTAAACGCCTCTCCTACCGCTACTTCGGGCTGAACTTTGTCACATTCGGGCTGCGAACCCCGAGGCCTCGCTTGCAGGAAAGGCCGGTCATGATTGTTTTTGACCCTTCTTGCCCATTCATGCCTCGCAGTCCTCAATAATTGGGGGGTTGCGTCTCCCGGTATTTTGCGCCAATATGTATCGTTACTGAGGCGTCTGGCTCCGTGACTGGCACCAAAGGGGCACACTGGGCTTCTGGTTGCCTCCCTGCCGTACCAAAGTTCCGTAACAAGAGGGAGACATGATCCGTTCGGACGATGAAAGGCTGGCAGACTTCCTCTACGAGGCGGCGATGCTCAAGAGGACCCCCCGGACCGGCTACCAGTTCCTGGGTAGAGGCCGCGAATCCGTGGCCGAGCACAGCTTCGGGGTGGTCCTTATCTCCTACGCGCTGGCGTGGAAGGCCCGGGAGCACGGCCTTTCCCCGGACACGGAAAGGATCCTGAAGCTCGCACTCTTCCACGACCTGCCCGAGGCCCGCACCGGGGACCTCAATTATATGAACAAGCGCTACGTGGCCTCCCTGGAGGACAGGGCCCACGCGGATGCCGCTTCCGGGCTCCCGTTCCAGGGCGAGCTCGAGTCCCTCTACCGCGAGTGGAAGGCCTGCGAAACCCTGGAGGCCAAGCTGGCCGCAGACGCCGACCAGCTGGACATGGTCCTCGAGCTTTCCCGGCTGGCCGCGGACGGCTGCGGCCAGGCCCTCGAATGGATCAGCTTCGCCAAGAAGCGCTTCCGCACCGAGGAGGGCAAGGCCCTGTGCGAGGCCGCGGCGGCCCGCGACCCCAGCGCCTGGTGGTTCGAGAAGAAGGACGAGTACTGGGTGGCCCCCAAGCCGCCCTCCGGAGGAGAGTAGCGCCATGTCGCTCGCGAGGGCCTCGGAGCGCCCCGGCCCGGCCTTTTTCGGCCCCGACGGCCTCAGGCTCGGTCTCTTTCTCGTAGCCGCCGCATGGATCCACCTGGGAGGCTTCCTCCTCTGGGAGCGCGTGGGCCCGGTCCTCTACGCCCCGGAACCCATCTCCGAGGATCTCTTGGGGATCCCCCTGGAGATTACCCTGGAACTCTCCACGCCGGCGATCCCCGACCCCGCGGAGCTTGCCCCTCCGCCGGTCCCGTCTGCGGCCCTGACTTCCCCCGCTTCGTCCCCCCCCGATCCCGCCCTCCAGGCCCAACTGCAGGCACAGGCCGAAGCCCTGGCGCAGGTCCAGGCCCTGACTCGGGACATGATCGCGGATGCCGCCGAAATGCCCCTGGAGGCCCCTCCACCAGACCCGTTGCCCGACCCTGCGGCGGAAGTCCCCCCTCCGGACTCCATGGCATCGGCCGCCGCCGCCATGGCCCCGCCCCCTGAGGAGCTCTCCTTCCCCTTGAGCCGGGAGACGCCGCTTCTCCCGGGGGACACCCCGGGCCCTGAAGGCGACTCCGAGCGCTCCGACGGCACCGTCAGGCTCGAGGAGACCGCCCCTTTCCTCAAGAGCTACGACGCTTCCGTCAGGTCCCGGGTGGCCATGCATTGGCTTCTTCCCCCCGAAGCCAGGAGCAACTTCCAGCCCGGACGCTTCACGGCCTCCATGACCCTGGCCCCGGACGGGTCCATCCTGGTCATCATGGTGGAGGAGAGCTCAGGTTCCAGCACCTTGGACCACGCCGCCATGGAGGCCCTGAAGGCCGCGGCACCCTTCGAGCCATTCCCGAAATCCATGGCGGACATGGACCGGATGACGTTCAGGATCCATTTCGACTACCGCGCCGTGGTACGCAGATCCCTGCCAGACCAGCGGAGATGACCGGCACGGCGGAATTCCAGAGGGCCTACAATCTGCCTGGACTTCGGAAACGCTACGGAGGCAGGACGATTCCGGGACGTCTGAGCCTTCCGGGACCCCGTAAGATTCCGGGACGCCTGAATCGGAACGGACAGGGGAAGACTCTTGGACGGCGGAACTTTCCGTGACGCCGTAATCCGCCCGCATGCCGTCTGACGAGCACGCCGGTCGAGCCGGCGGTTGCTGATCTTGACAAACGATCGGTTCGCACGATGCCTGAGCCTGACTACTGATGGCTCCGGCAGGGTCTCGTATCCCCCTCCGGAGCCTCGTGGGCTGCCAACGCCGGGGAGACCCGGTGTACGGAATTCAGAATCCCACGACCGCCCAGATGGCTCCTGACTCCTCCCTGAAACTCCAGCCTTTTCAGCCGAAAAAGCAAGCCTCGCATCAAGCCAGCGAGCCATCGGGTTCTCCCAAAAGCTTCCGTACTTAAACCCGCACATTCTTGTTGATTATCGGTACCCAGACGCATGAACCCTTTGAAGCCGTCACAAGATGGTGTGTGCCCAATGCCACGATGCCCAAGAAAAACTTTCATGATCAAGCCTCTCAGCCTCGAAATCTTTCCCGAAACTATCGTATTCTTCACTCAAATTCACTGCCCCGCCATATTCACTGACACTTCCTCCAAGCGCACGACTGCCGCCCTACCCCGGATTCCAACTTAAACAGGCTCGCCGAGTACTCCGGTGCTACCACTCCCCAGCAGGCCTACTGAGTCCTCCGGTGCTACCACTCCCCGGCAGGCCCGCCGAGCCCTCCGGTGCTACCACTCTCCGGCAGGCCTGCCGGTGCAACCCCTCCCCTGCCGACCCGCCGGACCCTCCGGCGCAACCCCTCCCCAGCTGGTCCGCCAAACCCTGCGATGCAACCCCTCCCGGCAGGCCCACCGACCCTTCCGGCGCGACCCTCTGCCCGAACATGCCCCATCGAGCCATCCGCCGTAGCCCCCATCCCTGGCGCCGCAGGGTCTCCGGGATGCCCCCGGTCTGATTCCGACCGGTCGGTTCCTTGACTACCCTTTACGCGGCTGATATCTTGGCTAAATGCCCTGACCAGCGGGCCTCGGTGCCCGAGAGCCTTCAGATTCACGAGGTGCGCAATTGAAAGCCAAACTGGAATTTAAGGTAGTCCCAAGGTTCCCGGAGCGCCTTCTTCCGCTCAAGAAGATGGCCTACAACATCATGTTCAGCTGGTACTCGGAGATCCGCGACCTCTTCCAGCGCGTGGACCCCAAGCTCTGGTCGGACTCCAACCACAACCCGGTGCGACTCATGAGCCGCGTGGACCAGAAGCGCCTGGACGAGCTGGCCAACGACACGGGCTTCGTGTCCGAGCTGCAGGAGCTGAACCACACGTTCGACAAGTATATGGCCGCCCCGCCCCTGGGCTCCGGCAAGACCTGCGTGGCCTACTTCTCCGCCGAGTTCGGGCTCACCACCTGCCTGCCCATCTACTCGGGGGGCCTGGGCATCCTCGCCGGGGACCACCTGAAGAGCGCGTCGGACCTGAACATACCCTTGGTGGGGGTGGGCCTCCTCTACCAGACCGGCTACTTCCAGCAGTACCTGAACAACGACGGCTGGCAGATGGAGAACTACGTCCCCAACGACTACGACGCCATGCCGATCACCCAGGTCTTGGACGGCGCGGGCCAGCAGGTCAAGGTCTACGTCCGCTTCAAGGACCGCATGTGCGCGGTGGCCGTCTGGCGCATCATGGCGGGCAGGATCCCCCTCTACGTCCTGGACACGGACCTGGACGAGAACCCCCCCGACATGCGCGGGACCACCTCGGCCCTGTACGGCGGAGACAAGGAGAACCGCATCCGCCAGGAGATAGTCCTGGGCATCGGCGGCCTGAGGGCCCTGAAGGCCATGGGGCTCACCCCCACGGTCATCCACATGAACGAGGGCCACAGCGCCTTCTCCGCCCTGGAGCGCATCAACATCCTGCGCAAGGACCACGGGCTCACCTTCGACGCCGCCAAGGAGCTGGTGCAGGCCTCCACGATCTTCACGACCCACACCCCCGTCCCGGCCGGGAACGACACCTTCGATCCGGGCCTGGCCCGCGCCTATTTCGAGGACTACGCCAAGGAGCTGGGCATCAGCTGGCCGGTGTTGCTGGGCTACGGTCGCGTGAACCCCCGGGACGATAGCGAGCCCTTCGGGGTGACTCCCCTGTCGCTCAGGCTCTCCGCCCACGCCAACGGGGTCTCCAAGCTCCACGGGCTGGTGAGCCGCCACATGTGGCAGTCCATCTGGCCCCGCACCCCGGTGGAGGACACGCCCATCGACTACGTGACCAACGGCATCCACGTCTCCTCCTGGGCGTCCAGGGAGATCTCCAGGCTCTATTCCCGCTACCTGGGCCAGGACTGGAAGGACGACCCGGACCCCTTCCACATCTGGAGGAACGTGAACCAGATCCCCCTCTCCGAGCTTTGGCGGGCCCACTGCCACTGCCGCGAGAGGCTGGTGGCGTTCAGCCGCCGGGCCTTCATGAAGCAGTTGAAGCGCCAGGGTGCGCCCGCGGACCTGGTCCAGGGGGCCATGGAGATCCTCTCGCCGGACACGCTGACGATAGGCTTCGCGAGGCGCTTCGCCACCTACAAGCGCGCGACCTTGCTCTTCTCGGATCCGGACAGGCTTGCCAAGATCATGAACAACCCCGACAAGCCCGTCCAGATAATCATCGCCGGCAAGGCCCACCCCGCCGACAACGACGGCAAGGCCTTCATCAAGAGCATCATCCACTTCTCCCGCGAGGAGCGCTTCCACAGCCGCATCCTGTTCCTGGAGAACTACAACATCCACCTGGCCTCCCTCCTCTCGGCCGGCTGCGACGTGTGGCTCAACAACCCGCGCAGGCCCCTGGAGGCCTGCGGCACGAGCGGCATGAAGGCGCTCGCGAACGGGGTCCTGAACCTCTCCGTCCTGGACGGCTGGTGGGACGAGGGCTACGGGCCCGACTACGGCTGGGCCATCGGGAACGGCGAGGTGGACCCCAACCAGGAGCTCCAGGACCTGACCGAGAGCCAGGCCCTCTACAACCTCCTGGAGCACCAGGTGGTGCCGAAGTTCTACGCGCGCACCTCGGACGGCATCCCCGTCGACTGGTGCGAGATGATGCGCAACAGCATCCGCGACCTCATGCCCCGCTTCAGCTCGCACCGCATGGTGAAGGAGTACTACGACCGCTTCTACACGGCTAGCTCAGACCGCTGGCACGCCCTGTCCGCCCAGGAGTTCCAGGCGGCGACCCAACAGGCCACGTGGTGCAGCAAGCTCCGCACCTCCTGGAACGACATCGCGATCGCGGAACTCAAGTGCGACGCCGCTGGCCAGGAGAAGCTCGTGGGCCAGTCGCTCATCATCTCCGCCACGGTCAAGCTGGGCGGGCTCATCCCTGACGACGTGACGGTGGAGGCCTACTACGGCACCATGGACCACCAGGGGGAGTTCGCCGACCGGGAGACCCTGACCATGCGGCCCATCAAGGAGATCGAGGCTGACACCTTCCTCTACGAGGGCAACATCAGCTGCGTCAAGACCGGTCGCTTCGGCTTCACGGCCCGCGTGATGCCCAGCCGCGAGAAACTCGGCAACCCCCTGTCGCTGGGCCTGGTGACCTGGGCCTGAGCCGGGGAGCCAGGGCCAGAGCCGGGAGCGGGAGCCAGAGCCTGAGTTCGGATCGGGAGCCATGGTCAGAGCCTGGACAGGGAGCCAGAGCCGGGAGCGTGAGTCAGGGCCTGAGACCGGACGGAGCCCCGGAGCAACTCTCGGCTCCCCCGCCGGGCATGCCTCAACCTGTCCGCAACCAAGTCCGTAGCCGCCCGCGCGGTGTAGATGGCACAGGATGAGTTGCCGAATTAGGCTTTAGGTTTTCAGGTCACGAGCGCATAGGCTTGCGACCGTCCCATTCGTCGCCTTCTTAGACTGACGCGATTTCTCGTTTATCATGGCCGGATCCCATCGGGGGTCCGGCCATTTTTTCAATGCCCCTCAGGCAGAATGCCAGTCGCCTCATACCGCTCTTCCCGCAC
>JAISFS010000041.1 GCA_031263485.1 Deltaproteobacteria bacterium
GTCTGCCTTGTTCGTCATATTCTGACCGACTGATCACATGAAATCCCAAATGCCTGTAAAAGCCGACTCCTTGCTCATTCTGCTCGTTCACATCGACAAATTTAACGCCTAAACTCCCACCTGCATAGTTCAAAAGCTGCTTGCCGATGCCTTGCCCTCTGGCATTATCGTCGATGAAAAGCATTTCGATTTTTTGATCGACGATTCCGATGAATCCCTGCAATATCCCGTTGTCATCGCGATAACCGTATATCTGATCTACGCTATTCAAAGCTTGTTGAACTTCAGGTTTGATTCTGGAAATATCATCGGCTGAAAGAAACGTGTGGGTTTTCTTCACAGCAGATTCCCATATGTCAAGCAAAAGAGCTCTCGTTTGCTCGTCACGGGGCGTGAGCAGATAGATTTTGTTCATCTCAACACTCCATTCACCGTATCCGTTAGCGATTAGATTAGATTATTTGCTGAAACGCGATCGACCAGTGCCACGACAACCTTTTTTTCGCGAAAATCCTGATTCACCATCCTTTTTCATGCTCCTTCTACAACTTTGATTCAAAATGACTTTTCATCGCTTCAAGCGGCATTATCAGATTTTTCCAGCCGTTGTTTCCGGTTAAGGGATTTTCCCGCTTCCGCGGCCCCTTCGTCGCATGCCTTGCGGCGACAAGAGCCATGACCGAAGTTTTGGAGCAGGTGTTCCAGAACGATTCCAACATGACTTTAGTGACATCTATATTAAATTTCATGGTTGGCACCCCAATCCTGCGTGTACCGTCTTCTTAAGCGGGCGCCTCCAATGCGCTGTGCGGTTCGACATGCTCTCGTCATCGGTGTATTTGAATAGCTTGCTGTATACGGAAGGACACCTTCGGCCAGTATCTCCATGCTTCTGCGGGATCCCTGAATAGAGGCTTTGGCAAAAAGGCAAGATGGCATCCTTAAGAAAAATAATGAAGATTCTGGGTTTCTTTAAGGGTTAGCTCGTCGTTGTAGAAGCTGTTCTTTTCCGTAAGCCTGTCAACAACGACAATCGCGGTATTCAATATCATGATCATTGGTTCATGGATGACTGGCATCCGTTCCTTCGGTTGATGCGAGCCGGTTCTTTTAACGGTGCGCCTTGCTATTGGCAAAACAACGGCGGTAACTCTCTTGACGGACCGTCACAATTATCATATGGATAACATTCATTTCCCCGTTAATCAAGACTTATTTCCCCGTTAATCAAGACTTATTGCATCATTTCTTGATTCGCCCGGTTTATATCTCACCAGACTACAACTTCCTTAATCTGGAATGTGTCCGACCTGCAGCGGTGGCTCACCCGACACCCGATTCGGCTATCCGGATTCGGAAAACAGGCTTCCCATGTGCCTTGCACGGCGATTTTCAGACTGCCCGTCCCGGTCCGCATCCAACGGCTGACTTGTCGCATGTCAAAAGAGTAAGCACGGGATTGGGCCCACGGAAACACTAGCGCCGTATTGTGGCAAGAAGCGGGGCAAGCCAGGTCCTGGAATCGTGTGGATAGCCTTATAAGGTAATTGATCAAGAGGCAAGATGTTTTTTATTCATTACGGCCGGTCATTGCAGGAATCGTAGACGAACAGGCAGAATGTGCGGGTAATCACCGTGGAGCCCTGCGACAGGTCGAACGTCTCGGCGACCGTTGGAGATACCCTGTTTAGGGAAGGGTTCGGCGTCAGGAATGGCCGGGTTCGTTCGGGATGCCAAGGTCAGGCTTTTGGCGGCTTATCGTAGCCTCTGATATCCTGACTATATCAGCCTCGGCAAGCCACTTGCGCAGGACTCCTTAAAGGGGTAGCCGACTGTCCTAACACCGATTGCAGCCTCACCGATGGGGTCGGGAGGCTCCTGGCGGGTTCCGGGCAGATTCGGATCACGATCCGCTTCCAGGTTCCGATGCCCTTCACGCTTACCAGGTTAGTGACTATAATGATGCTATCCGTTTCCGGCCTGGACCAGCCCGCCAGCTCGGTAACTCGGCAGGTCGGCACGGATCCCTTGACCGGGAGCAAGTAACGCGCGGTGGCTCGCTATCTGCGCCGCACAGGTGCCCCGTGACTGTCGGCCAGCCGTCCTTCCTTTGCTGCCAGCCTTAGTCGTGCCGGGGGCGAGCAGGGGTCCAGGAGCCGAGCAGGCGTCCAGGAACCGCGCTGGCAACCGAGAGCTGGGCTGGCGCCAACGTGCCGATCTGGTCTCCTATGGCCGGGCGGCAGCGGAAAAGAGATGCTTTCATGAGAAGTCCATCGTCCCCTCTCTCGCCGCTGTGGCTAACTTGCGTGTTGGGCGCCTTGACGGCGTTGGCGGCGGCCGTCTCTGCCTGCGGACAATCCGAATGGAAGATCTTCCGCAGCGAGGACGTCCTCCGGCATTCCGGCCCTTCCTTCTGGGTTCGCTATCCGCGGGAGTTCAGGCTCCTTGGCCGCGTCTCGAGGCCTTTCCCCGACTCGGGCGGGTTCCCGATAAGGATTGACGTTGCTGAAGGCGCTGACCCCGAGACTGGTGCGGGCGTTCTCCTCGTCGCTGCCGTCGATGGCTTCGGGCCGGCCGAGGCCCGCCAGAGGGATGAGCAGGGGGACGAAGCCTACTGGAAAGCCGCCGGACAAATGTTCGGCACTCTGAACGGCGGGGGGTTCTCGGGCTTTAGGACCAACTCCTTCAAGGGCTTCCAGGCGGCGGACGTCGACTTCGCGTCACCCGTCGGCCAGGACGGGGCGGAGATCGGATCCGACGTGCTGTACCAGCGCTTCATCGTGAAGGACAACTTCTTGATCGCCCTTTCCTGCGTCCTTTCCGGGGCGCAACCGGATGAAGGGCCCGAACGGGCAGGCGTCCCCGGCACGTCCGGGGCGGCCAGGCTATGTGCGCCGTTCCTTGACTCGCTCGAATTTCGGGACTAGGCGCTCCGGGGCGGAGCGACCGGCTGTGATGGGCAGTCGCTATGGCAATAAACCGCTGAACGACTTCCCGTTCCCGGAGCGCCTTCCCTCCGTTTTTCATGAAGCGCTATTCTTGAGGGCAGTCTTAAAGTGCGTAACCGAACTTCACAATTCCTCCCCTAATTCCACTCCTCCCCTAATTCCACGAACAGACGCCCCTCCCCTCACTCCACGAACCGCCGCCCCGCCGCGAAGGGCAGGTAGCCTTCCGGCATGTCGTCCTTAAGCCCCGTGCCGGTAAGGCCCAGTGCCATGGCGCTCTGGACGAGGTGCGAGAGCCTGCGGGCGGCTTCGTTGATGCCCAGGCCATCGGCACGGATGTTGGAGATGCAGTTGCGCCTGCTTTCCGGGATGCCGGGGTACGCGCCGTAAGTCATGTACACCCCGAGCGAATCGGGCGAGCTCAACCCCGGCCTCTCGCCGATGAGGTTGATGACCAGCTTGGCCTCCAGGGCGAGCGCCACCTGATCGGCCGCCGCCACCCTCCCACGGACTACCAAAAAGCAGGGAGGGATCTCGCTCGTAATCCACGGCGCCTTCTCCAGGAAATTGAGGACCAGCGCCGCCGCCGTCAGGTGGACCGCGCCGGACGAATGCCCGTCGCAAACCACGAAAGCCAGGTCCGGAGGGCTTCCCGCGAATGCCTCGGCCTCGCGTTCCAAAATCCCCGCAGACGACTCGGACAGGCTTCTCCCCAGATCCGGCCTGGAGATGAACTCCACCTTGTCCCGGGCACGACTCTCCAGTACTACGGATCTCACCCCGCCCTTGGCGAGTGCCTCGCTAACCCTGCCGGGCTCGAAGGGTCTACGAGCCGCGTCCGATGCCCCTGCGCAGTCCAGACTCAAGGCCAGCCAGTCCTTCGTGGAAAGGCTCACCCCTACGCGCCTCAGTCCAACCCGGGCGGGGGTGTGCCGCCTGAGTTCGGCCCTGAGATCCCCCGCCCCGTCTCCCGCGACAACGGCGGCGGTCGCGGAAGAACCGAAGGGGGATGCGGCAGGCACGGAACCGCCGTGAACGCCAGGCAAGGCATCGACGGAAGCTTCGCCGGACTCCTCTCGACGGGCCGTTTCTCCCGATGAAGCCTCACGCACCGCCTCGGGCAGGGTGGTCGGGGAAGTCCCGGACGCGCCCCCGCGAACCCCTTCGGGGGAGGCCGCTTGAGAGGGCTCCGAAAGAGATTCCCGATCAGGGCTCTCCGGCGCCCGATTGCCTTCCTTTTCCGACATGTCGCGCCCTCCAGTGTCAAATACCGCACGGCGCGGGTCCTCGCGCCTGAATCCGCCCGGTCGCCGTGTTCCATGCGTCCCAAGCCGCCCTGTCCCATGCGTCCCGGGTCGCCCTGTCCCATGCGTCCCGAGCCGCCGTGTCCCGCACGGTGCGGGACGCCTGTTGCCTGCCGCACTCCTGAGGGCACCGTTCCTTCAGACGCCCGTCAACAGCCGCGCCGTGGGCCGCGATCCCGCGCCGTGAGGGGGCGTGCCCGTCTCCGGCCCTATCCCGTAGCCCGCCAGCCACCGCTCGAACTCGGGCGCCGGCCTCTTCCCGAAGAGCCTGCGGGCCCAGCAGACGTCGTGGTAGGAGGTCGACTGGTAGTTGAGCATCACGTCGTCCCCGCCGGGCAAGCCCATCACGTAAGTTACGCCGCCCGCCGCCAGCAGGCCCAGCAACGCGTCCAAATCGTCCGGTCCGGCGTCCATGTGGCTGGTCGAGCAGACGTCCGCGCCCATGGGGAGTCCAAGAAGTTTCCCGCAGAAGTGGTCCTCCAGGCCCGCGCGCACGAGCTCGCGGCCATCCGCCACGTACTCCGGTCCCATGAAACCCACGACGGTGTTGACTATGAAGGGGTCGAAGGCCCGGCAGACGGCGTATGCCCTGGCTTCCATCGTCTGCATGTCCACCCCGAAGGCGGCATCGGAGGAGAGCGCCGAGCCCTGTCCCGTCTCGAAGTACATGACCTGGCCGCCCGCCGGAGCGCGCCCGAGCGACTGCGTGGCCTCCCTGGCCTCGCCCAGAAGCGCCAGGTCTACCCCGAAGCCTCTGTTGGCCTTCTGGGAGCCCGCCACGGACTGGAAGCACAGGTCCACCGGGGCGCCGCGGCGTATGAGCTCCAGCGCGTCCGACACGTGGGTCAGCACGCAGCTCTGGGTGGGTATGGAATGCGCCTCGATCAGCTCGGCGAGCGCGTGCAGGATACTTGAGAGCACCGCCAGAGATCCCGAGACGGGGTTCACGCCTATCGCCGCGTCGCCGGAGCCGTAGAGGAGGCCGTCAACCGCGGACGCGACTATGCCTCTCGGGTCGTCCGTCGGATGGTTCGGCTGGATCCGCGACGACAGTCTCCCCTGCAGGCCCAGCGTGTCCCGGAAGCGCGTGACCACCCGGACCTTGGCCGAAGCGGCTACCAGATCCGAGGCCCGCATGAGCTTGGAGCAGGCCGCGGCCATCTCAGGCGTCACCCCCGGCGCCGTCCTCCGGAAGAACTCCTCGTCCGCCGAGTCGGAGAGGACCAGATCCCGGTAGTCTCCCACGGTAAGCCCCGACAGTTCCGAGAAGGCCCGCCGGTCGTGGGTGTCCACGATGAGCCTCGTCACCTCGTCCTCCTCGTAGGGGACGAGGGGCTCCTCCAGAAACCTCGCGAGCGGCACTTCCGCCAGTTCCATCCTGGCGAGCGCCGCCTCGCGGGCGTCCGCCGCCGCCACCCCGGCGAGCCTGTCCCCCGCCCGCGAAGGCGAAGCCAGGGCCATGAGCCTTTTCAGAGTCCTTGCCATTCCGGCGCTCCTTTCCGAAATCCCGGCCGGTGCCGCTCACCCCGTTACCGGGGCCCGACCGTCCCGCGCCCCGTAACAGCGCCGCGCCCCGGAACAGTACCGCAACAGTCGCTCGCACCGAAGTCTCCGTTGGGTCTCCCTTTGCGGCGAGACGGGGCCATGGCCTTTGCGGAACGGATCGAACTGCCGGCGGCACCCCGGGCCCTTGCGGCGTACAGCGAGCGCGGGAGCGCCTTTCAGCTGAAACGCTCCGGGATCCACATTGCGATCGACGGGAATGCCAGGATGAGCGCGAGTCCGAGGAGCATGATCAGCACGAAGGGCACTATCGATCTGTAGATGTCCGCCAGCGTCACGCTCTTGGGCGCCAGGGCCTTCATGAGAAAGAGGTTGTAGCCGAACGGCGGGGTCATGTAGGCCACCTGGCAGGTGACCGTGTAGAGTACCCCGTACCAGACCAGGTCGAAGCCCAGGGATCTCACAAGCGGTATGTAGAGCGGGGCCACGATGACGAGCATGGCGGTGTCGTCGAGGATCATGCCCATGAGGAGAAACGACACCTGCATGAGTATTAGTATGCCCCAGGGTCCCAGGCCCCACTCCCGGAGGAAGAGGTTCTCGACCGCGTGTACTGCCCCCAGCCCGTCGAAGACCGCCGAGAAGCACAAGGCGGCCATCAGGATCCACATGAACATGCAGGTGACGGAGAGCGTCTGGACGAGCGCCACCCTCATGACCTTGCGGTTGAGGCGTCCCTTGGCCAGGGCAGCCACGGTGGAAACGAGAGCCCCTGCCGCCGAGCTCTCGACCAGGCTGGTGACGCCCAGGAGGAAGCAGCCCGTGACCGAGAAGACGATGGCCAGGGGGATGAGCCCCGAGAGGAGGAGCATGAATTTCTGGCGGCGGGGGAGATCGCACTCCTCCTTGGGTAGCGTCGGCCCCAGCTCCGGCTGGATCCGGCAACGCACGGCGATGTAGAGGGCTATCAGCGCGGCGAACATGAAGGCCGGGCCTATGCCGGCGAGCCACAGGCTGTTTATGGGCTGGCGGGCTATCATGCCGTAGAGGATCATGACTACGCTGGGCGGCATCATGATCCCGAGCGAGCTCCCGGCCTGGATCACCCCGGAGACCATGCGCTTGTCGTAGCCGCGCTTCAGCATCTCCGGCATGGCGATGGACGCCCCGACCGCCATTCCGGCCACCGAGAGCCCGTTCATGGCGCTTATCGCCACCATGAGCACCACTGTGCCCAGGGCGAGACCTCCGCGGACGCCCCCCAGCCAGACGTGGAACATCCGGTACAGATCCCCGGCTATGCCCGATTCTGACAGGATGTAGCCCATGTACACGAACAACGGGAGCGTGACCATGGGGTACCACTTCATCACGATGATGGTGGCGTTGAAGGCCATCTCCTTGCCGCCGGTCCCCCAGATGAGCACCGCCGCCACAGCCCCCACGAAGCCTATGGCCCCGAAGACCCTCTGTCCCGTCAGCATCAGGAGGGCCATGGAGGCGAAGAGGATTACGGCTATGGCCTCGTATGAGAGGTTGAAGGAGAATTCCGGGTCCATCTTGCGCCTTTCGGCTTTGCGCCGCCATCCCGCGGGATCCGAGGATCGCGGGGGCCGTGGCCGCGCTTGTGGAGCGCGTGATCCGCGACGGATCTGGCTAAACTCGCCTGCGGGTACCGCTTAGCTTCGTGCGGATCGTGCGCCTTCGCTTCGTGCGGATCGTGCGCCCAGGTGTATTTCAAAGGGAACGCTAGGGTGATGTCCGTGTCCCGGGGGGGCCATAAGCGTGTCAGGCGAGCCTGTCGAAACCGTACGCGAGTTCAGAATAGATGCCTTAACGGCGACGTGAACGCGGTCCGGGCCTTCAGGGGCCTTACGTGAGCCGTTGCCCGGAACGCGGGAGATCCGCAATCGCGGCTCCGCCCGGGCATCCGCGAGGCGGGGATGAGCGCGAAAGGATGTGTCGGCAGGTTCACTTGCCATCGGCCGTTCGCGTCGGCCCGGCATGATCACCCGCTGCGTAACTGCGCCGTCATGTCGCCTTGCGCCGGCAGGGTCCGTCGGGAGCGTGAACCTGATTTTGGCGGAAAACCCCGATAGCCGGGCGCTACGCCGGGACAGGGGAGGCGACCGGCGCTGGCAGGCCAGGGCGGGCCGTCGAGCCTGCGGGCTC
>JAISFS010000051.1 GCA_031263485.1 Deltaproteobacteria bacterium
GTCAACAGCAGTCCGACTGACTTTTCTATCAAACCCCTTCGGCCTCAAGCCGTTTCGGCCTTGCCTATCCATGCCCAGTCACCGCCTCTCCCCGGTACCCCGGGCGGAACCGATGCTAAAGAGACAAATCATGCTCATCATATGATGGAATCGTAATACGCCGGCGCGACAACATTGGACTGGCAACCTCTCCCAATCTTTGACATCAGGGAGTTGAGTATGAGGAAGACGTACCCAATATCGTATTATGACTGCCCAATCCCTTTGTTTCGGTCGCCGCCCCCTCCCCCTGCTCTCCATCTTGATTTCCTGACCTCCTTACACGGTTCCGTCAGAGATATCCGGAGGAGATGGAGGAGACGCCAGGAGATGGAGGAGACGCCAGAAGGAAAAGCGCCCGACATCCATTAAGCGCCTGGAACGATGGGTGAACGAACTCAGGAGGGATCTGTGGCAGGGGCCGTGGATTGTCCAGGTTATGGAGGCGGCGGCTAAGGGCCCGGAGACGGACAGCTGGCTGGACTCGCTGGACGAAAAGCCAACCCCGGAGGAGATCTACGAGCACTTTTCCTGTTTCCCTATCGCCAGTTCCGGGCAGGTGCCTGTGATGCCATTTGAGGGTGCGCCGAACGCGCCCGGCAACGGACTGTCGGGATATGGACCGGACTTCGTCCCCTCCCTGCAGGAGGCATTCGTCCGGGAGGAGGACTGAACGGCCGTCGTAGCCTCGCCGAACGCGCTGTGCCCCTGCCCGCCCGACCGGCCCGCAAAGCCCCACCAGCCCGATTCTTCTTGCCTTTCACCCGCGTTTGTATTAATATACCTTTCGCCTCAAAACCCGCTCCCGTCCCTTCCGGGGACGCCGCGCACGGTTTCGGGGCACCCGGGGCCCCGCAAGGGGCCGGTCGCCGGGACGTGGCGCAGCCTGGTAGCGCACCTGAATGGGGTTCAGGGGGCCGCTGGTTCAAATCCAGTCGTCCCGACCAAGGACGGGGGGTTCCGAAGGTCTTCCTTTGGAACCCCTTTTTTATGCGGGTCAACGTCCCGCTCGGTTCCCCAAACGGACCCTTTACGGCCCAACGCCCCACGCCGAACATTGGCTCCGCCACCGCCCGCCGTCCTCCTCACTCCCCCCACCTCCCTGACGCCCTCTGCATCCGGCTCGGCATCAAGCCCTGAAACTGCTCTTGCCATCGGCGGCACCGCCTTGACCGCGCCGAAACGCCAGCACAGACGGCGGCCCGCAACCCAGGACGCTTGCGTCCTGCCCCTCCAAGCCCTATAAATTAGCCCCTCCCCATAGCCATCGAGGTACCCTGAATGCCTCCCGCCGGGGGCCGGGGTCACCTCCCTCCAGGGGGACAGGGGACGCCTCCCGCCTGGGTACCTGGCCGCCCCCCTCCTGGGGGATAGGGGACGTCTCCCTCCTGGGGGACAGGGGAAGCCTCCCGCCGAGGGGACAGTGGTAGCCTCCCGCCGGGAGACCGTGCAACCGCACTGCGAACGGGCAGGTCCCCGCGCGCCGTGCCGCCCGGCAACGATCAACTACATGGCCGGTGGCATCTTTCCCGAAAGGGCACCATATGCCATAATGGCGATTTCCGGACGGAGGCTCTCCGGCACGACCGCTCCATCCGCAAGGCCCGGCAGGACGGTCGGAGCCCTACGCCGGGGTCGCGGTCACGAGCCTGAGCGCCGTGCCGCCGCTCTTCGGCCCCGCACCCTTCTGGACCGCTCCGGACTTTCCGGATGCCATGACCCGTGCGCGGGCGTGCGCATGGCATGGCCGAACTTCCCCTCGGCTTTCCTTCGGTTTCCCGGCTTTTCCGCATTTCCTTAAGTTTTCCCGACTTTCCTTCGGTTTCCCGCATTTCCTTAAGTTCTCCCGGCTTTCCTTCGGTTTCCCGGCTTTCCCCAGTCTTCGCTTCCGGAGGCCTTCGGTCCCAGCTTCATGACGTACCTCAAGCGCGTAGAGATGGTCGGCTTCAAGTCCTTCACCGACAGGACCGTGGTCCCTTTCGGCACGGGCATCAGCGCCGTGGTGGGGCCCAACGGCTGCGGGAAGAGCAACATCATAGACGCCATCCGCTGGGTGATGGGGGAGCAGAGCCCGAAGCTCCTGCGCGCCAGGAACATGGAGGACCTCCTTTTCAACGGCTCCAGGGGCAAGCCCGCGTCCGCGCTGGCCGAGGTGATCCTGACCCTGGCCCGGGACACCGACCGCGGCATGGCCGAGATCTCCATCACCCGCAGGCTCTACCGGACCGGGGACAGCGAGTATCTCATCAACCGCTCCCCGTCCAGGCTCAAGGACGTCATGCGCTTCTTCATCGAGATGGGCATGGGCACCAGGTCCTACGCGATAATCGAGCAGGAGCGGGTGGGGAGGCTCGTGGACGCCCGGCCCGAGGAGCGGAGGCTCCTCCTGGACGAGGCCGCCGGCATCACCCGCTACAAGGAGCAGAAGCGGGAGTCGGAGCGGAAGATCGAATCCGCGCTCAGGAACCTCGAGACCGTCTCGCTCATGATGGCCGAGAATACCAAGCGCCTGGCACAGGTGACCCGCCAGGCCGCGAAGGCGACCCGGCACGCGGCGGTGCGCGACGAGCTCCGGCGCCTGGAGCTGGCCCTTGCCGCGCGGGGGTATCTGGAGCACGGGGAGCGCCGCGCTGGGCTCGCTGCCGGCCGCGACGAGGCCCGGGAGCTCGCGGCCTCGCTCATCGCCAGGGCCTCCGAGCTTGAGCTCGAGGCCGAGGCGCTGAAGCTGGAGGACACCCGGGCGGATCTTATGGTCGAGGACGCGCTCTCGGCCTTCCACGCGCTGGACGCGGGCCACTCCAAGGCGACCCAGGAGCTGGAGCACCTCAGAAAGTCCAGGGGGGACGCGACCGAGCGCCGCGAGGCCGCGGCCAAGGAACTCGCGGGCCAGGAAGGCGAGCGGGAGACCTTCGAGCTGGACAGGGCCAGGCTGGAGTCCGACGCCTCCGCGTTCGCGAGCGAGTCGGAATCCCTGGCCGCCGCCGCCACCGATGCCAAGGGGCGGCTGGGCGAGGCCCGCCGCGCCCACGAGCAGGCGGACATCAAGGCCCGGGCCGCTGCCCGCGCGGCGGACGGCGTGAGGGACTCGCTCGCCCGGGCGGGCGAGGGCGTCGCCGGGGCCGAGAGCCTGGCCGAGCATCTGACGGGCCGCAGGAGGTCCCTGGAGCTCGAGCAGAACGAGATGGGGCACACCCTCGCCGCCGCCGCCGAGAAGTCCCAGTCCCGCGCCCGCTTCAAACGGGGCCTGGAGGACGACCTGGCGACGGTCGAGGAGGAGGCGGGCTTTCTGAGGGAAGACGCTACCGCGGCCCGCAAGGCCTCCGAGGACGCCCGCGCCGACGCCGCCCGCTCGGACAGCCGCGCGGCGGGCCTCAAAGCCCGCTTGGAGACCCTGGAGAGCCTGGAGACGTCCTTCTCATGGCACCCCCACGAGGTGGGGGAGCTGATGGCCCGCCCGGAACTCAGGGACCTGGGCGTCATCGGCCCCGTGGCGGAGAGCGTCCAGATACCCCGAGGCGCGGAGGAGGCGGCGGAAGCCTACCTGGGCGCGAGGCTGAGCTGGGTGCTCGTGGAGGACCTCAGGGGGGCCCTGGCGGCTCTCAAGGCCGCCCGCGAAAACCGCCTCGGCGTCTACGGCTTCGTGATCCGCCGCGAGCTCGGGGACCGTCCGTTGGCCGAGGCCCTGCTGGGCGGGAAGATCGAGCTGGCCGAGCTCCCCGGCTTGCCCGTCTGCGGCCCTGGCACAGGGGACCCCGACGGGCCGACGTCCGGCGGCGGAGCATCCGGCCCGGCGGCGGGAGCGTCCGTCCAGGGCGGCGCCGACCGCCGCGGCCAGGGCAAGAAGGGCAAGAAAGGCAAGGGCAACAAGGGCCAGCGAAACAACGGCCCCGCTATCCCCGCAACGGCCGCTCCGACCGCAGGCTCCGGGGCGGCGGCTCAGGCAGGAGCGGCAGGAATCGCCACGCGGGCCGCCGGTGCCGTGACCGATGGGACCCCAGATGGGGAAGCGGCGGATTTGACTGACCCGCAGGGCGCTGCTGACCCGCAGGACGCTGCAAACCCGCAGGGCGCGACGGACCCGCAGGGCGCTGAGGACGGGACGCCGGGGACGGACGCGGCTGAAGCCGCGACCGGAGCGGACGGCGGCGCGGATGCGGACGTCGACCCCCGCGATGCCTTGGAAAGGCTCGCAGAGTCTCTGCCCGAGGGCACGGTGGCGTTGACCCGGGACGGGAGCTTCATCTCAAGGGCCGTGGTGGCCGGCGGCGCCAAGCCCGTCTCCGCCAAGGGCGGCAAGGAGTCCAAGGGCGTGCTGGCCCGCCTCCGCGAGAAGGAGCAGGCGGAGGCGGACTACATGGCCGCAAAAGGTGAGCTGGAGCTCACCAACGCCCGCGCGGCCGAGCGCCGGGAGGCCCTGGAGGCCGCGGAAGACGCGCTGGCCCAAAAGCTCTCCGCGCGCAACGCGCTCGTTTCCGACGTCTCCAAGGCGGACGCCCGCCTGGTCGAGGCCGTTTCCGAGGAAAAGGGCCTGAAGATCCGCTCCGACTCCCTGTCCGCCGAGCGGGCGCGGGTGGAACAGGAGATCGAGGCCGCCGCGGCCAAGCGCGAGAAATTCCTCAAAGACAGGGACGAGCTGGAGGCCAGGCTGGCCGATGCCGTGGCCGAGGCCGAGGCCCTGGGACTCGCGGCCCGAAGCGCCGCGGAGTCCTTGGGCGAGCTGCAGGAGAGGGAGGCCGCCGCCGCCCTCGATGCCGCCTCAGCCGCCGAAAAGCTCGAGGGCGCCCGCCGGGAGCTCAAGAGGGTCATGGACTTCCTGGGCAGCATGGACTCCCGCAGGAAGTCCCTGGAGGCCGAGGCCGAGCGGCTGGCCGCCCAGGAGGAGAGCCTCGGCGAGAAGATCCTCAAGCTGGAGTCCGAGACCGAGGGCATGCCCGAGCGGATCGAGGAGGCCCGTGAGAAGCTCAAAAACCTCCGGGGCGAGAAGGACGCCATCAGGGCGCAACTCTCCGGGAAGGAGGACGAGCTCCGTGCGGCCCGCAAGAGCCGCGAGGAGGGCCAGGACGGCCTGAACGCCCTGGAGAAGGATCTCATGGAGGCGGAGTACCGGCTGGCGAGGATCCGGGACAACATGCTCAAGGACTGGCACGCGGAGTTCCGGATCCCGGGGGAGGACGACGGTGATGAGGCTGACGAAGCCGACGCCTCCGGGGGCAACGGAACCGAAGAGGCGACTGCCGACCCCGAATCCGACGAGTCGGACGCGGGAGGCGAAGGCGGAGTCGTCGCCTCTGTCTCTGGGCGTGAAGGCGGAAACGTCGTCTCTGCCTCGGAAGGTGAAGGCGGAAACGCGAGCCCGGCAACGGAAGGTGAAGGCGGAAACGCGAGCCCGGTGACGGAAGGCGGGGTCGCGACCGCCGAAGGCGAAAGCGGCGCTACGGACGGCGGCAAGGTCCCGGGGGAGTCAGCTGGCGCCTCCGCCCCCCGTGACCCCGGGTCCGGAAAACCCGTCGAAGATAGGATAGCGGAAGGCGCCTCCGAAGGGATAGAATACCCTGCAAGCCCCGGCGATGCCCCGGGCGAAGGGGCGGGCCCGGGGTCGGGTCCCGTCGCCGGATCCGCTCCTGCGTCCGATGCGCCGCAGGATCCCGAAGCCGCCGCCCCGCCAACGCCCCCGATCCCCGCGAAGCCCGAGATCAAGCCGCCGGAGATACTGGACCCCCGGGACTACGCCGAGCAGCCGATACCCCCGGACGCTGAGGAGAGGGCCAGAAAGCTCCGCGAGCGGCTGGGCCAGATAGGCGAGGTCAACCTGGATGCCATCGAGGAGGAGCGGGAGCTCAAGAAGAAGGTGGGCTTCTACGAGACGCAGTACCTGGACCTCCAGAAGGCGATAGGGGACCTTAAGGACGGCATCGAGCGCATCAACGCCATCTGCCGCGCCCGCTTCACCGAGACCTTCCAGAACGTCTCCCAGAAATTCCAGGAGATCTTCCCCGTCCTCTTCGAGGGCGGCGAAGGCTGGCTGAGGCTGGTCGAGGACCAGGACCCCCTGGAGGCCGGAGTCGAGATCCGCGTGCATCCCCCGGGCAAGAAGATCACGGTCATGAGCCTCCTGTCCGGCGGCGAGAAGGCGCTCACCGCGCTCGCGCTCATCTTCGCCCTGTACCTCATCAGGCCCAGCCCCTTCTGCCTTCTGGACGAGGCCGACGCGCCGCTGGACGAAGCCAACATCGACCGCTTCAACAGGCTCCTCCGGAGGCTCGCCGAATCCTCCCAGATCATCATGGTCACCCACAACAAGAGGACTATGCAGATAAGCGACACCCTTTACGGCGTCACCATGGAGACCCCCGGAGTCTCCAGGCTGGTCAGCGTCAACATGTCCCAGGCGGAGGCCCTTACCCGCTGATGTTCGACTTCTTCCGCAGAAAAGGCCCCAAGGCCGCCCCCACGCCGCCTCCCGAACCCTCCGTCCCTCCCGAGGCGGGCGCCGGGGCCCCTCCGGACGCGGGGCAGGCCACCGATGCCCGGTCCATCCCCCCCGGCCCGACCGAGGCCGAAGCCAAAACCGATGCCGAAACGAAAGCCGAAGCCGAGGCCCCCAAGAAACGAGGCTTCTTCGGCTCGCTTTTCGGCCGTAAGCCCAAGGATGAGGCCAAGGAAGGCCCCAAACCGCAGGACACGGACTCGGAGCCTGTCCTTCCCCGTCCCGAAGAGGAGGCCGTTGAGGCTTCGAAGGGCGTAGATGCCGTAGATTCCGACGAGGCGGAAGGCGTAGATCAGAAAGACGGGGAGCGCGAGGCCGCCCTGGACGCAAAGGCTGCGGAAGCCGATGCTGTCAAGGAGGCCAGCCGCGCCGCCTCCGAAGCCAAGGCCGAAGAGGAGGCCAGAGCCGAAGAGGAGGCCAGGGCCAGGGCCGAGGCGGACGCCAAGGCCAGGGCCGAGGCGGACGCCAGGGCCAAGGCCGAAGAGGAGGCCAGGGCCAAGGTCGAGGCGGTCGCCAGGGCCAGGACCGAAGAGGAGGCCAGGGCCAGGGCCGAAGAGGAGGCCAGGGCCAAGGCCGAAGAGGACGCCGAGGTCCAGGCAGATGCCGAAGCCAAGCCGGCCGAGCCTGAGAAGAAGGGCTGGTTCGCCAGGCTCAAGAGCAGGCTCGCGCATACCCGGGACGCCATCGCCGGTCGCATCGAGGCCGTGGTCGGCGGCTCACGGGCTATAGACGAGGACGTGCTGGACGAACTGGAGGAGATCCTCTACACGGCCGATCTGGGCCCGGCAACGGCGGACGAGCTCCTGTCCAAGGTGAAGGCCAAGGTGGCCAGAAACGAGCTGGCGGACGCTGAGGCATTGAAACTCGCCTTGAGGGACGCGCTGGTCCAGCTGATGGACGTGCCCCAGGAGGACCTGGTACCCGACCATCCCCCCCGGGTAATCCTGGTGGTGGGAGTGAACGGCGTCGGCAAGACCACGACCATCGCGAAGCTGGCCCGCACCTTCACCGAACGGGGACAGACCGTGATGCTGGCCGCGGGCGACACCTTCCGGGCGGCTGCGGTGGAACAGCTGGGCATCTGGGCCAAGCGGCTGGGTTGCGGCTTCGTGTCCCAGCCCACCGGAGCGGACGCTGCGGCGGTAGTCTTCGACGCGCTGGCCGCCGCCAAGGCCAGGGGCACCGATGTGGTCATCATCGACACCGCGGGCAGGCTCCACACCAAGGCCAACCTCATGGAGGAGCTCAAGAAAATCAAGCGCGTGGCCAACAAGTCCGTGCCCGGCGCCCCCCACGAGACGATCCTGATCCTGGATGCCCACACCGGCCGCAACGCGGCCCAGCAGGCCAAGACCTTCCACTCCGAGATAGGCGTGGACTCGCTCATCGTGACCAAGCTGGACGGCACCTCCAAGGGGGGCATGGTCGTCTCCGTCATCCACGAGCACAGGATCCCCGTGATCTTCATCGGCATCGGCGAGAGCTACGAGGATCTGAGGCCCTTCGATTCTGAGGCCTACGCGGACGCGCTCATGGGCATGGATCGCGAGGACTCCCCTGAGAGCGCCTCCGCAGGGGGCGGGGCCTGAGCCCCGGCGGCCCCGGCGAATGCGGCGCGGACCCCGAGGCGGAGCCGCCTGCCGCCCTGCGGTCGCGCCGCGGGAAAATCATGCTTGTCGCCTCCGGGAGACCCTGCCGGAGGCGCGTCCGGGAACCATTGCGGAGGCACGTCCGGAAACCCCGTCCCTGACGCGAACGGCAACCGTGCCGGAGGCACGGGCATAAGCATGGCCGGCACCTCCGCCGCAAGCCAGGCAAAGGGAACGAGGCGCCCGGGCGTGCTTTCGCTCCTGCTCGCCGTGAACCTTGCCGCCCTTGTCCTTCCCTTCACCGGAGCCTGGCTCTTCCGGTTCTACGACGACTCCCTTCTGAGGGAGACGGAGTCGGAACTCGCCGCCCAGGCCGTCATCTTTGCAGGCGCCTATATCCTGGCGGTCGAAGGCCTGGCCGGCCCCGACTGGGGAATCAGGCACTGGAACGCTCCCGCGGCAGACTATTCCGGCACGTCCGTCGCGTCCGGCGCGGACGAGCAGGCTTATCCCTCCTATGGACCGCCCGGCAGACCCGTCGGCCCCGCCGAACTCCGGAACATGGCCCCCGGGGAGAACCTCCCGCCTGGAATGTCCCTTGCAGAATGGCCGCCCCTGCGACCGCCGACGCCGGCCAGGCCTGAAACGGAAGGGCTTCGGGAAGACCTGCCCAAAGCCGGAGGGCCCTCGACCGGGCCCGCGGAGGAGCCTCCGCCCGATGCTGGCCCCCAGGCCGCAAGCGCCCCCGCAGGCCGCGGCGCAGATGCCGATGCCCCGAGGCGGGTTTCCCCTCTGCCGCAGACCAGTGTCGCGCTCGCGCCCGGCCTCTCGGTAAGCTCCCCCCCGCTCCCGGACGGGCCGCTGTACTCCCCGCCGCTGCGGGACCTGGATCCCGTGGCGGCGCTGGCCGCGGAACGCGTCCGCCCGATCCTGGAGGAGGCGGCGTCCAAACTCCTCACGGAAATCGTGATCCTGGACCCTCACGGGACCGTGGCATCCCAGGGGAAGGCAAGGGGCCTCTCCATGGCGAGGACCGAGGAGGTTCAAGGCGCCCTGGACGGGTCCTGCACGGCCGTCGTCCGCCGCGGACAGCCGACCGGCGCGGCGCCGGGCCCCGGGCGGACGGACTACAGGGTCTCCGTTGCCTGCCCGGTCTTCAGGCGCGGCAGGCTGATAGGGGCCGTCCTCCTGTCCAAGGCGCCACGGGCCTCCGCGGCGGCCCTATGGCAGGACCGCTCGCGGCTCCTCATGGCATCGCTCGCGGCCGCCGCGCTCCTGGTAGCCCTGTCGCTCTTCGCGTCGCTCAGGCTCATCGGTCCCCTGAAGTCACTGGCGGCAAGGGCCCGCGAGGCGGCACGGAGGGAGGACGCCGAGTTCCGGGAAAGGGCCCCGGGGCTTCTTGAGCCCAGGGAGCTGGCCCTGCTGGAAAAGTCCGTCGGGCTCATGGCCTTTCGGCTCAAGCGCCGCTCGGAGTACCTCAAGGCCTTCGCCCGGGGGGTCTCCCACGAGTTCAAGACGCCGCTCTCCTCCCTCAAGGGGGCGCTGGAGCTCCTGCACGACGACTCGGGCGCGATGCCGCCCCCCGTCCGGGAACGTTTCCGCCAAAACGTCGTAGACGATCTCGACCGCCTGGAGAGCCTGGCCGCGAGACTCCTCGCCCTGGCGCGGGCCGAGGCGACCGGCCCCTCACCGGACGCCAGGGCGGACGCCATGGAGATAGCCCGGGCGCTGTGCGCCAGGCTTTCCGCCGATGGCGGGGACCCGCGATACTCCGGGGAGCCGGGGGAGTTGCCGTTAATGCCGAGCGCGTCCTCGCCGATCCCGGCGGGCGAAGGCGATTGCGGAGGGAGCATTACAGACGCGGACATGGAAACCGACCGAGCCAGGCAAGACGGGCAGGCAGGGCAAGGCGGGCAAGACGGGCAGGCAGGGCAAGGCGAGTCTGTAGCCACCCCCCGAGGCGCCCGAGCGTCTCCTGACTTCCGGGCAACAGTGGCGTCGGGGACCGAAGAGCTCCTGCTGGCCGTGGACAGGGACGCGTTGGAGACGGTGCTTCTGAACCTTCTCGCCAACAGCCGGGAGGCCGGGGCGGGACTCGCCACCGTCACCTTGACTGCGGAAGTCGGCTACGGGACGATGGAGGTCACTGACGACGGCCCCGGCGTAACCACGGAAGACGCTGCCAGGATCTTCGCGCCATTCTTCACGACCCGCGTCAAAAAGGGCGGCACCGGCCTGGGGCTTTCGCTGTGCCGGACGCTTCTGGCACCCTACGGGGGGACGTTGGGCTTCACGGCACCCTCGACCTTCCGGGTGACGCTCCCCCTTTGGAAGGGGGGGCCGCCAATGGGAAAGGGCCATCGGCGGCCCCCGGCCCCCGAAGCATGAGCCGTCACGGACGGCCTCTGCCGCAGTCAGTCCCTCCGAGCCGCGGAACCGGGCTGAGTGATCGGACGGCGGGGCAGGACGCCACTGGCGGCGGATTTTATCGCCTGACGCCGCAGGCAAGCCGATGAGAGCCATGCCCTGAGGATGGCGGGATCGATGCCGCGCCGACCGGAGCGCCTCCTCTGCGTAGCGTCCGAACGCGTCCGGCGCCCTGACGCCCCGAGCGCTCCGGACGGCCCCCGGGGCGGCTTTCTTGACTTAGCACGGACGACCAAATAGAATAACTTCAGGTTTTTGCAAATATTTTCCGCCGCTTCCGGATACTCCGGTCTACCGGCGGCCCGGCGTCTCGCCGGGCCCGAAACGTGCGCCCTTTACGGGGAGGCCAGGCTTGCCATGTCTTTCAAGAAAGCCCTGAAGCTCTTAGCCTTCGATGCGGGGGTGGCCGCCCTTTATCCCATCCTCCTGGCCAAGCCTTTCCTGGGCAGATTTCTGGAATCGCCCTTATACGCCATGCCCGCCTGCGCCGTCCTTCTGGCCGCCTCCATCGCCTTCGTTTTCGTCAACTGGAAGGCACTCACCAGGGGCATGGGCGCTGTGGGAGGCGGCAGGCGAGGGGATCCAGTCCAGGGGCGCATAGACGAGCTGAACGGATACGTCTCCTCCCACAGCCAGACCTTCCGGGCGGATCTCCTGGAGATGGCGGACCAGCTGGACATGTTCAAGCGTAAGAAGTACGCCATCCGTCAGGCCCTTTTGAAGAAATTCCAGCCGACGGAACTCGCCTTCACGAAATTCAGCTCCGCCGCCGATCTCGTCGGCAACTACCTGGTCAAGACCGCCGGCAACGTGTTGGACAGCGTAAACTCCTTCGATGAGGAGGAGTACGAGAAGATCCTGAACGACCCGAGAACCACCCGTGACGAGTTCGACACCCGCAAGCAAATATACAATCACGTGATCTCGGAGGTATCCGACAGGGTGAGCGAAGGCGGCAAGGGACTCGCCGCCTTGGACAAGCTCCTGGTGGCGGTCTCCACCATGGGCCATGAGCAGTCCGGCACCGATTCCCTCGTGCGCGGCATAGACGATGCCGTCAAGGACCTGGAGTTCTATAAGGAGGCCGCCGCCGACTGAAGCCCCGGTGTCCCGGGCGGGTCCCTGTCGCCGTAACTGTCTGCGGCGACAGGCCGACATGATCCTGAACCTTCGGGATTCGAGATGCCGTAGCCTTACCGGGTTTACCGGACCGGAATGACGTATCGTCCATGGTTTTCCCGGGGCAACCATGCCGCCAATCCGGAGTGGCGGACGACCCGGAGCCATCATACGCTCCGCCGCGTCGTAAGTTCCCGAGAGTCCGCAAGGCCCCGGAAAGGTCGAGGGATCCGCAGGGTAACGCATCGGGAAATGTCCCCCGAAAGCCTGCGGTCCTCCGGACATCCCTCGGCGCAGGACCGTCAGGACATCACCGAAAGCGAGACTATATGGCCCTCTTCTCCCTGACCGTCCAGAACGAGGACACCATCCGCCGGGAGCTGAACATCGGCTCACCCGCACCTGCGGCAACGGACACGGGGACAGGGACGGCTTCCGCGCCGGGCGCCGCCCCGGCGGCGACGGATGCGGGGACAGCTTCCGCGCCGGGCGCCGTCCCGGCGGCGACAGATGCGGGGACGGCTTCCGCGCCGGGCGATGTCCCTGCGTCAACGGCCAGGGAAGCCTCCATTGCAGCCGCGGCGGCAGATCCCGCCCTGGCGGAGGCGGCCGAGAAGAACGCCGCCCTGGTCATGGATGCCAACGACAGCCCCGAAGCCCGTCTGAAGATCACCAACGTGATCGAAAAATTCGGCCAGGAATCCATGAGACTCGCCGCCGAAAAGGCCAGATTCCTCGCCTCCGCCGGCGAGCTCGCCCGGGCGGGCGACGGGGGAGGGTCAGCCGCCAAGGGCCTCGGCGCACTGGGGGCCGTCATCCGCTCCCTGGACCCATCGGGGGTGGACTTTGACGCCAAGGGGTTTATGGGCTTATTCCGTCCCGCGAAAAAATACTTCAGCCGCTTCGAGCAATCCGAGGACTCCATAGCCGATATCTCGCGCTCCCTGGCCCAGGGGAGGAACTCTCTCAAGAACGACAACATCACGATCCGCCTGGAACAGGCCAAGGTGAAGGAGGCCAGCCAGAAGCTCAGACGCGAGATAGCGCTGGGGCTCCTCCTGGACGACGGCGTGTCCCGGCGCCTTGCCCCGCTGAAGGACTCCGGAACCGATCCGGACAAGGTGAGCTTCATCGAGAACGACGTGCTCTTCCCCCTGCGCCAGCGGATCATCGACCTCCAGCAGACGCTCGTCGTAAACGACCAGGGCATCATCGCCATGGAGGTGGTCTCCCGCAACAACGCGGAGCTTATCCGCGGGGTGGATCGGGCGCTTACGGTGACGCTCGCGACGCTGCGGACCTCAGCCGCGGTGGCTGGCGCCCTCTATAACCAGAAGATCACTCTCAGGAAGCTCCGGGAATTCGACTCCGCTGCGGCGGCCGCTGGCGCGGAGGGATCCACGCTCTCGGGCCCCGGGCCCGGCGGCTCCCAGGCGACCGTCCAACGCCTGAAGGACTCGTTCCGGGACGTCATGAATTCCCTGGACGAGATAGAGCGCTTCAAAGACGGCGCACTCCAGAGCATGCAGGACAGCGTGGGCAGGTTCAGGACGCTGGCCGAGAGCGGAAGCGCCGAGACCGCGCGGATCGAACGGGGGCAACAGGACTGACGGGACTGGTCTCGCTCGGTCGGCCGGTGCCGCTTCCTGAGCTTTTAACGTCCCGGCATTTCAACAGTTCACGACATACACCGTGTCCTTGCCGCTTTTTACGGTATTGCTCGATATTTTGTCCTTAATGGGCTTTTTTGTCCCCCTGTCGAAAACAACAAGCCATCCCTCAGATGCCCGGCAACGGTCGATATAACCCTGAAGTTGCCTGATGCTTTTCGCCGATGTCATATGTCCTTTGATCTTGACTTCAATCGGATAGGCGTGTCCCTCGTATTCGACGAATAAATCAACTGCTTTTCTGCCCAAAGGGTAATGCCTATTGACGGTAGCGGTACCCCCGTTCAGGACTCTCTGTAAAAACGCATATAGTACCAGCACGCACGAAGACTCATCGACAATCCTGACCAAAGATCTCTTCAGGTTTACGATAAATTTGTTTTCCGAGCCCATTTCGGCGAAGGCCAATCCTTCCCTTTCCAGATATCGACTGATGCTGTCGCCGAATTCAACATCGATTTTCGCTTTATCCGTCAACAACTCGGCGTTTTTCATCCAAAAACGCTGAAATGCCTTCATCAGTCCGTTCATATCGATTGCATTTTCCCTATACCATTTTGAAACGAATTTTTCCGGGATATTGAGATTCATCCTTGACACAAGAGTCCTGAGAAAAATTTCATTGTATATCCGATTTGCCGGCAGATAACCGGCAGGTCCGTCAGGATCGTACTTCAAGAGCCCGACATCCACGCATAACTGGATGTCGTCATCGAAAATCGTGTTGACCGGATCATCGACAATCATGCTTGAAGTCAACTGGGAACCGGCTATCACGGCACTCATGACCCTCCTGACTTTATGGTCTTTTAGACGTTCCAAAAGAGAATCGAAATGGTGTTCCCTGCTGAAAATTAATTTGTTTGCGGCCGTATCCACGTGTGTTCCGGTGACGATCTCGGAAAATTGATTTCTCAATTGAATCTTCACGATATCTGAAGCCAACGCGTTCACGAGCCAAGGCTGACCGTCGGTCCAATACCATGCCCGCTCTATGGCACTTTCATCGAACTTCTGTCCGCATGCGTCGGTGTGCTGACTATAAAGTGAACGGATATCGTTTTCGGAAAAATTAGGAATCGACAATGATGCTCTCTTGACGTTAAAAGGACTCCCTGGCCTTCTGGGTTGGCCGTTTGGCCTGTCCGTCAGGCGGTAGTCCCTTAAGTCAAGCAAACCTACGAAAGCCAGCGATCTGGGAAATTTCGCCTTGTCTTCCTTTCGTGAAAGATATCCTTCCCTGATTTGACGCAAAAAAGCTATCATCGACGTTTCTGGTATGACGTCTGCCTCATCGAAAAACACGACCAGATCCTTGTCAAGACGCGCACACATATATTGAAGAATATTTTTTTTTCTCCGACCGATATCCATCTCCGGAAACAAGGGGAAATCGACCGCCAAAGACTCCATGGCCGGCAAACTTGAAATTTTAACGGCGTCTTGTATCGCTCCGGATATTATGTCAAAGGCCTCGTGCTTTGTTTCTGCCGCTTCCACGGCGCTTACCGAAACCTTCAAAGCGTAATATTTCCCTCCACCGTTAATTTCTTCGCATAACGCATTCAGTAAAGTGGTTTTCCCCGATTGCCTCGGGGAGTGGATGACGAAAAATCTCTTTTCGTCTATCAGCGGCATTATATCGGGGTTACGCACGAGAGCAGGTATCATGTAATGCTCATCCGGAAAACATGGACCCTCGATATTGAATTCTTTGGCAGTGGATTGAATCACATGGCACCATCATGGAGCAGACGATATGCGGATTGAAATAGACCATCGCCTTCAGCGAAAAATAGGGCTGCCCGCTTCACCAAGGAAAAGTAATTTCCCGGCTTTTCCTCGGCTAACTATTGCATATTTTCACTGACAAAGCAATATGATGAAATCCATTGCCTCACAAAAAACGAAAAATAGTCCCCCTACACGAACTTCCCGCCATCAGACAAAAACAAATGCTACGGAGCCGTGACAAGCCCTACGACTAATCATGGAAGGTCGAGACAGCTCCCGGTCTTTGCCCTAAGGCAGACGGGGAAAGAAGCAAAGCTACCCGCTATCGGGGGCGAACACCCCACTGTTTCGTCCGCAAACGGCACCGCCAGCCCTTAATCATGACGGAACCGCAAAATGTAGGAACGGCAAGCCCAAGGCAGACAACGCCCCCTGGTCATTAGCTTCAGGGAGGCTGAAAGGTCGGCTAAACGAACCATCTATCCTTATTTCTTGACGGAATTGTTGCTACACTAAAAGTATCCCTTCACCAATGTCCGGCCAGCCGCTGAAAGGAGGGCCAAAGCCAACCAGCTGCGGGGAAGGCCCGGACAGCCGCCGGGGGGAGGGCCCGGACAGATCGGAACATCCAAGAGCATATCAATAGAAAACAGATATAATATTAAGATAAAATATTTATTGAACTAATTTTATATTCACTTAGATGCAATATAATGCTGAATTTTGACATATTGTCCTCGCTGTCCGCAGACTCCCTGGAGCCCGGTGAAGGGGGTGGAAACCTCGCCCGGAATGCCACACCGGTTTATTACAGTTCCGTCATAAGATAAGCATGATTTGTCTCATTGGCATCGGTTCCCGTCCGGGGTACCGGAGAGTGGCGGAGACCGGACGTGGCCAGGCAAGGCCAAAGTGGCTTGAGGCCGAAGTGGCTTGATTGAAAAAGTCAGCCGGACTGCTGTTGACAACCAAATAATGTTATGATATTGCTATTATTCATATGGGTTTTCCTATGTCGATTCGGTGGGGTATCTAGCCGTCTGTTATGGACAGAATGATTTTCGTGATGTTGTTATCGCGATTTTCCTTGTCATTGTCATCGTGAAAGAGATAACAGAACGGCTTTCTCACGTGTGCGCGATGTTTGATGGAGAGTCTGACGGGCGAGGCTAAAACTGTGGGAAACAACGATGTCGATAATTTGAATTTGCTTGGCCGTCCAGGTCATACAAATTTTTCAAAGTTGATTCGTCATGGCGATATCTACATCGATAAGACGGGCATAATCCAGACATTGTTAACCGACAAGTTCGATACAGTTCTGTTGAACAGGCCAAGAAGATTTGGAAAATCCCTTCTTATCAGCACTATTGAGCATATCCTGAAAGGAGACAAGGAAAAGTTCAATACCTTAGACATTGGGAGTGATGATTCTGGTTACGATTGGAAAAGCTCCCATGTGATTCGCTTGGACATGAGTAATTATGGAATAGATGCAAAGACTTTAGATCAAAATTTATCAGTTAGGTTAGGTAAAATTGCCAAACAATCAGGAGTCGTTCTTGGCAGTACCGGAAGCGGAGCTATCCTTGGCGAGTTAATTGAAGAACTTTATGACAATTACAAGAGTATTCCCCTGAAAAGAGCGGATGATATCGTATCGGCTGAAATTCCAGACGTTGCAGTCTTGATTGATGAGTATGACTTTCCGCTGGTAATGAATTTAAATGACCCTAAAGCCCTGAATGAAATGCGCAAATTCTTCGCAGTATTTTATGCCTCCCTTAAAGGCGCGTCTGAAATGACACGTTTCGTATTCATCACAGGGATCACAAGATTCGAAGAGTTTACATCTTTTTCTGGTATGAATCGTTTTGGGGATATCTCTTTTGATCCAAAATATTCAGAAATTTGCGGATTTACTAAAAATGAAATTAAAAACAATTTTAATGATGATTTGAACAAGGCATATGAATTGCTTAAGACCGATAAGTCTCTCGGGTGTCCCAATTCGCCTGAAGAAATTCTTTCCCTGCTCTTGGACTGGTACGATGGCTACAGTTGGGACGGAAAGAACAGAGTGTTGAACCCCGTATCGGTATTGTATTTTTTTGATTCTTTCGGATTTGGCCGCTATTGGTATGATACCGGTGCCCCGAGCTTTCTGCAGGAATTACAGATAAAAGACGAAAACTATTTCAATAATTTTTCCAATAGCAGTGACTTCCGCGTCTCAATCTCTTATCCTCAAACCAAGAAAATTTCCCCTGCAAGCACTTTGTTGGCGACTGGCTACCTGACGGTCGACAAGGCCGAAGGCGGCACTCCAAAAAGCCATGTCGACAAGACCTATCATCTCGCCATCCCGAACATGGAAGTTCGAAT
>JAISFS010000147.1 GCA_031263485.1 Deltaproteobacteria bacterium
TCGGACCTGGGCGCGGGGCTGGCCGCCGGCTGCAGGACGATTCTGGTCCGCACGGGCTCCGGTACCGGTTCGGGGCCTCCCCCCCCCGGGGTTTTGGAGACTCCGGACGTGCTTGCCGCAGCCAGGCTAATCGCGGGCCTCACGGATGCCTGATGGTCTGACCCGGAGCGCCAACACCGCGGAGGCCTGACGCCCGGAGCCATGAGCGGAGCCGCCGCGGAGGCCTGACGCCCGGAGCCATGAGCGGAGCCGCCGCGGAGGCCTGACGCCCGGAGCCATGAGCGGAACCCCTCGGAGGCCTGACGCCCGGAGCCATGAGCGGAGCCGCCGCAGTGGTCTGAGGATCCCAAGCCGCTTTCCCGTTCTGCCCACGCATCGGGTTTTTCACCCCACCATTGGCACTGCCTCTGACTTCCCCTCGCGTCCGAGCCCCTGTCGAGTCCAGAAGCCCCGCGACCGGACCTCCGGATCGCGGCTCTCCCCCGGGGCCCTGGGCGGGCCCTTCACGTTACGCGGCCATGGGCCGCACAAGAGGATCCAAAGACCACATGCCCCTCGAAACAACCACCGTCAACCTGCCCAAGGCGGAGATCCCCCGCACCTGGTACAACGTCCTGCCCGATCTCCCGGATCCCCTGGAGCCCTACCTGACACCTGCGGGCGCCCCCGTCAAGCCCGAGGAGCTTTCGGCCATCTTCCCGCCTACCCTGATCGAGCAGGAGCTCTCCCCCCGCCCCCGCTTCGACATTCCCGAGCCGGTGCTGGAGGCGCTCTCCCGCTACCGCCCGACCCCCCTTGTCCGCGCCGTCGGCATGGAAAAGGCACTCGGGGTGAGCTCGAAAATCTGGTACAAGAACGAGTCCGTCTCGCCCTCCGGAAGCCACAAGACCAACACCGCGCTCGCGCAGGCATACTTCAACAAGGCGGCCGGGATAACGCGCCTGGCTACCGAGACCGGCGCCGGCCAGTGGGGCACCGCGCTCTCCATCGCCGGCAGGGCCTTCGGGCTGGACATCCGCGTCTACATGGTGAGGATAAGCCTTGAGCAGAAGCCCTACCGTCGCACCATCATGAACCTCATGGGCGCCGAGGTGCTCTCCAGCCCATCGGATCTGACCGTGGCCGGACGCAGGGCCAAGGCCGCCGACCCCGACGCCCTGGGCACGCTGGGGCTCGCCATAAGCGAGGCCGTGGAAGACGCCGCCGGACGCGCCGACACCAACTACAGCCTGGGGAGCGTCCTGAACCACGTGCTTCTCCACCAGACTGTGATAGGCCAGGAGATCAAGAGCCAGCTTAAGGCGGCCGGAGTCGCGCCTGACTACCTCATCGCCTGCCACGGCGGCGGTTCCAACTTCGGGGGCATGGCCGCTCCCTTCGTTCCGGAAATCAAGGACGGCGCGAAGATTACGCTCATAGCCGCCGAGCCCGAGTCCTGCCCCAGCCTCACCCGCGGCAAGTTCGCCCACGACTACGGGGACGTGGCGGGGCTAACGCCGCTCCTCCCCATGTACACGCTGGGCAAGGACTTCCAGCCTCCGGCCATCCACGCGGGGGGGCTCAGGTACCACGGGGCGTCGCCTATAGTGAGCGCCCTCGTGAAAAGCGGCCTGGTGAAGCCAGAAGCCATCGGCAGCCCGGAGCTGTTCCGCTACGCGTCCCTGTTCGCGAGGACGGAGTTCATCATCCCGGCCCCCGAGTCCGCCCACGCCCTGGCGGCGGCGTGCATGAAGGCCCTGGAACTCGAGGCGGCCGGCACCCCGGGGAACATCGTCTTCGTGCTCTCCGGCCACGGGCTCCTGGACCTCGCGGCCTACGAGGACTTCATCAACAGCTACTGAGCGGGATCGCCCTGGGCCTTCGCGGCAACCGTCCAAGGCCGGGCACGCCGCGCCGACCGGAATTGCCCGGACAGACGCGTCCGGCGAGTCGCGGACCGGGCACACGCGACGCGTCGGCCCGATGCGTATGACGCGCTCCGGGACACTGAAGAGGCTGAGAGCGGAAGAGCTTAAGACGCCGAAGACCGAAGGCCCTTAAAAAAATCTAGGGGGGACGCTTTTAACGGCGTCCCCCCTTAATTTCGCACGTCCCTTTCGCCCGTCCCTTTCGCCTGTCACCCCGGACGGCCCGATGCCTCCGATGCCGATGAACGGCCCGCGCCGCCTGCGGCCTTCCGCCGACGCCCGGAATCCGCACCCGCCCGGACCGCCCGGCACCCTCGCGCCGACGGGAAGCCGGGTACAGGCGGGGATTCGCCCGTCCCGCCGCGCGGAACCGGGACTTCCTTGGCTTCGGCCTGGCCGGGCGCACCCAGTTCGAGCATGCCGCCCGCATCGCCTTTCGGGTGTCCCGGAATCAGGAAGCCGGCTTTTCCGACGGCAATTCAAGCCCTTCGATCACCGTAAGGCGGCCGCAACGCCCCTTTCCGCAGAACCGGGGCCCCCATCCCTGTCCCCAGGCCGGTCGCCGGGCCGCTCCAGGCTTCCTGAAGCCGATGGGATATGCCCGGAATCGCCGGGAGGCTACTTTTCAAATATTTCCACCAGGAGCCCGGCAGGCCTCCACTCCCCCTGATCGGCTGCGAGGATGAGCGTGAAATTCAGCGCGGTCTTCCCGGTGCGCCACTCGCCGCGCACGAGCCAGGGGCTCTCGGGGCCCACATTCTCGCGGAGCTGCGCCGTGCCCGGGGAGTCCGGCATGTCCGCGCGGTAGGGCTCGGACTGCAGCAGCACGAGCTTCCCTCTGGCGGGGAAATTCCTAAGCGCTTCCCTCCAGGCCTCCAGGGGCCTGTAGACGGCCGCTATGTCCGCAGGGCCGTCCTTGGCCTTCCAGTCGGAGGCCAGGGCCGCATGGAACCTGGCGTAGTCGCCCGTTAGCAGCCCTTGGGCCCAGAGGCCCAGGACGCCCTGGAGCGCCGTCCTCACCGGGATCGCCCTGGGAGGCTTCGCTGGTCTGGAGGGCCTGATCGGGGCCTCGCGGGCGTCACCGACGACTGGGGCGGCGCCCCCCGGACCCTCGGCCCCCGCCGAGGGTGCCCGCGGCGCGAGGAGCCACAGCGCGCACACCAGGCACAGCGCCCCGCCCAGCACTACCATGACCACCCGCCCGACCCGCAGGCGGCCGGGGGCCTCGCCAGGACATCGGCTTTTGGAGCGGGCCGAAGGCCTTGTCCGGGAGTACTCTCTTCTGTAGTTGCGCAGGGGACGCCACCTCCTTTGCGCCCGAAAAGCCTCCGGAAAGGCCTTTCCCGGTCCGTCGAGGACCGCCCCGGCCTCCCGGGGAGGTCGGAAAGCGGATTCTTTACAGTGCATATTCTAATCTGACTTTTCCGCAAAGTCAACCAATATTATATATTTGCATATTATTAGGCAACTTTGAGCCACATTCTAATCAATTGGGAAAAATGTCCATTTTTCCCTCAATCTAGAATAGGAGCCTGTTCCATAAAGGGTTTGGAAGAAGGGGATGGCACCAGATGTGGTAGATAGCAGGCGATTTCTCCGCAACCACCAGATTCATGCCAATACTGAAGCGATTTTTGCGACAGGCTCCTAGAAGCTGTATTTTAGCCCGCCGATGCCGCTCCCTAAGATTTATTTGCGGTCTTGCGACCGACCTCGGTCTTGGGGCGTCTCGCCTGCGGTTGGACGCTTCTCGTGACGGCGGGCTGGCGTTCCTTCGGTGCTCTCGGGCTCACGGGACCCTCCGTGACGGAGCCGTAGCCGAAACGAGCGGCGCAACGGGAAGATGCGGGCGGTCGAAAACGCCCCGCCCGCTCCGCAGGCGGGGTCGCGGTGACAAGGGCCCCCGGGCTCCGGGAGCCCGAGGGCTTATATGCGATCCGGGGACGGCAGCCGGGGAAGGGCTTATCCGGCACGCCTTGCCGTTGATCCGTCAGGCCGGGCCCAGCGGTGCCATGGCTCCCCCCTTCGATGTTGGAGCGGTTCGGCCAAAAGACGATGCCGCACGCGAGGCGCTCAACGGCGCGGAAGAAATCGCTCCCGCGCATCCCAAAACAGCTCGCGTCAGAACGGCTGGAACCGTTACCGTCGGCCCAGGTTCGCCCTGTCGTGCGCCTCGCCCTTCCTGCCCCAGGCGGCCCCGCGTCCCCGCTTTCCAGCCCTGCGGATGCAGGTGGCGGTCTCCCGGAGCCGGGCTCGGGTATCCCGACTCCGAGACAGTGGCCGTCGGCCAACTTCTCCGCGGAATCCCCGCCACCCTGACATTCCGGTCCGGGAGCCCCCCCTCCCTACCGCTCTCGCGGCGGACCATCGACTGAATTGATGTACGCGGAGGAATTGACATCGGCCTGAATGCAACGGGCGGGGAAGTCATCGCCGAACGGCTCGAACGTGCCTACGCCTCCAAGGGTCGAGGAGTCCCATCTTCCTCCCGGATCCCCGGGACACGTTCCGCGGACAGCCGGTCGATGTCGATAAGGCTACGATCCACCGCTTCCGCAGTGTCTTTGGTATCAGCACCCCTCCGGCCGGCGGCCGGTTCCTCATGCCCGAAACTCGGGTGCCCGCAGGTCGGGATCGGCCTCCCGGGCCGCGCAGCGGCCCGATTTTCGTTATCAGGTTGGAGCGTATTTTTAATCCCCCAGCGCCAGAAAGGCCCGCAGAAGTCCGCGAGCGGGATCCGTCTGGCCATGATGCCCCAGCCGCCCGTAAGCCCGTCCCGGCGGGAGGTGTTGGGAGGCGAACTCGATGAGGTCGAGGCCGTGGATCCGCGCGAGCCCGGCGATGCGCCTGACGAGGCATGCGGTGCACGGCGCGGCGTTCCCTGCGGGTCCCCGAAGTCCTCTCGCGCGGGATCGACCTCGGGCTCCTCCAGGGAGACGGTTCCGGGAAGGATCGCCGCGAGCCCGCAACAAAACGCCGGCCCCGGGGCCGTCCAGTCCCTCGCGGCGAGAAGGCCGCGCAGGAGAACAGGCCGGGACCGGGCAAATTAGTTGCTCGGTGACAGTCCGGTCAATCGTTGAGATCCGAGAGCACCAACACTTCAAGCTGATTTAGGCGATCCAGACGGACGTCATTGGTCAGGAAGAAGCCAGCGCCCTGGTTGACGGCGGTGGCAACCTCGATGGCGTCCGGGGTGCGCAAACCGTTTTCGGCCCGTAATCTCGCGGCGAGTTCGGCTATTTCCACCGTGACCGGGATGACCGGCAAGTATTGCGTAAAAAAATCCCGGTAGATGTTGACCAGGTTGAAACTGCCATGGCGAAGGGGATGGACCAACACCTCGGTGACGGTAACAACCGAAGTCAAAGCTTTGAAGTCTCCCCGTCCTAAAGCTTCAAAGAAAGGGCGAACCAGTTCGAAATAAACTGGGTGACGCTCCATGAAATAAATCAGAGGCGCGGAATCAATGGCCACAGTCCGGCCCGTCAGGCGCTCGACCCAATTCACGGACGGCGCTCCCGGTCAAGCTCATTTTCCCGATCGGCCCATGAGGTCCGCGACTCTCCCAACTCTTTTTCCCGGTCGTCCCAATAGCTTTCGGGGTTGAGCTCGCCAAGGCTTTCGATTGCCAAGGAGGTAAATTCCATAATGGGTCGCCGCCGGGCGAATTTTTCAGCCTGGCGCTCTTGACGCAACCGGGCCAGGTCCGCTTCCAGTCTGGTCAGGGTCACGAGGTCCAGCGGAGCGATTTCAGCCAGCAACTTTTCGTAATCGTTAGTGTCCATAAATCTGCCTCCGTTCTCAATTGAGGAATGTGTAAGGAGAGGTCTGGATTGAACATCACGAAGACAACCCTCTTCTCCGTCCATAATCATGCTCTGAAGCATCTTTATCAGTCATAGAATGATGCGTTTGCAAAAAGTCACGAGAAAGTGACATGCATCTCCTCCCCACAGCCTCCAGATTCCCGGCGCCCCACGATGGCCTCCTATGGCCGACCCCCCATCACGGTCGTCGGACCGGTGCCTCCGCGCAATGGCTCAGGACGTCAGCCCCCGAGCCGCTGGGTCCGAGCAGCGTCTCCCGGCCTAGCGGCTCCGCGCATCGGAACCCGGATGTCTGAGTGAGTGGCGGGTGCAGGCGGGTAGGTCTGCCCCCTCTGTAGGATACTTTTGACTTTTTGCGAACGCATCATAGAATCTATATCTCGCCCAATCCGTCGTATGAAGTTCGGCTAATCTTGTTGATTATGTACCCTTGCCCCTCTCTTCAGGCTTGGAATGGCTTTTTCCACAGCCCTCATTATTTCAAAAATAATATCATTTTCGTCCGAATTAGCAAACACCTTCGCTCAGCATTTCAGACGCCATCTTCCCGGAGTCAAACGCATCCGTCCTGGTCAAGCCTGGTGCTGGAAAGATATCCGTCCAGCCCCTCCAACACGTTCATGTCGATTATCAGCACCCCGGCGCATGAAACCTTTGAAGCCATCACAATGAGACAGTGATCAAGGCCAGTGATGCCCACGAAAACGACTCATGATTCTTTATTAAAGAAGGCGAAAAGGAACTGCCAGAATTTTGCTCAACAACTCCGCTCTTTTTGAGGCGAGCTTGCGGCCCAGCCCCTGTTGGGGCATCGCTCCGAAGGCGGTTCGCCTCTCGGGACGGTCGGAGGGCGGTCGCCCCTCCAACGCGCGCAAGTTTAGAAGAAAGACCTCCTGGGCGGCACCGCCCAGGAAACGACCGGGAGACCGGGACGGCGCCGACGGCCGATAGGTCCAGGGAAGGGCGACGGTTGACGGGCCGATAGAGCCCCCTTGACCGCAAGGGGGTGGCCAAGTATAATATCCGTTTACCTGAGCCCGCCCTGCGGGCGTCTCCCCGCCCCGGAACCTGGCCGCCCAGGCGGCCACCGCGACCTCCGGGGCCACTTAAGACCACGAGGAGTCAATTTAATGCATCCAAGAAGGTACGAGACCCTCATTCTGCTTGCGCCCGACCTGTCCCCTCCCAACCTTGAAGCCTTCAAGGCCAAGGTGGAGGGGATCCTGAGCGAGGGGGGCGCCAAGATCGTCCGATTCGAGGACTGGGGACGCCGGACCCTGGCTTACCCGGTCAACAAGGAGTTCCACGGCCAGTACGTCATCTACGACTTCCAAGGCCAGCCCGCCGTGGAGGCCGAGCTCAAGAGGAACCTCAAGATCCACGAGTCCGTGTTCAAGCACCTGACCCTGGTGCTTGACTACAAGTTCACGGACGATCGCTTCGAGGCCGAGAGGGAGAGGCTGCTCGCCAAGAGCCTCAAGAAGGAGGCCGAGGAGCAAGCCCGCGCCGCTCAGCTGGAGGAGGCGCGCGAGGAGGGCCGGGAAGGCCGTGAGGGCCGGGAAGGCCGTGAGGGCCGGGAAGGCCGCGAGGGCCGGGAAGGCCGCGAGGGCCGGGAAGGCCGAGAAGGCCGCGAGGGCAGGGATCGCGACAGGGACCGAGGAGGCCGCGGCGGACGGGATCGTGATCGCGATCGCGACCGGGGCGGCCAGCAGGCCAGGGCCGCAACGGGCCCGCCCTCCCCCAAGACCCCCGAGGTGACGGTCAAGGCCGCCGAGTCTGCCCCCGAATCCGGGCCCGAGGCGGAGGACAAGACCGCCGAGGCGGTACCCGTTACCGCGTCGGCGCCCGAGGCGGAGGACAAGGCCGCCGGGACGGCACCCGCTACCGAGCCCACCCCAGAGGCGGAGGCCATGGCCGCCGAGACGGCACCCGTTGCCTCGCCCGAGGCGGAAGCCAAGTCTGCCGACGGTGAGCCCGGCACCGAGGGCTAGCGTCCCCGCTGTTTTCCTCGCCGCCTCAAGCCCGGCTCGCCGCCGGGCCAAGGGACCTCTTGAGTTCGAACCAGGACACGCAAGCGAAAGAGAGCGAACATAATGGCCTTTGACCAGCCAAACCAGACCCAGCACCACCACTCCGGGGGCTTCTCCGGCGGGGGCGGCTCCGATGACCGGGGCGGCTTCCGCGGCCGCGGCCGGGGCAAGAAGAAGACCTTCCACCGCAGGAAGGTCTGCCGCTTCTGCGCCGACCACATCTCCCAGGTCGATTACAAGGACGTGCAGACCCTGAGGCAGTTCATCACGGAGAGGGGCAAGATTAACCCCCGCCGCATCAACGGCAACTGCGCCAAGCACCAGAGGCTCATCACCAAGAGCATCATCCGCGCGCGCTATATGGCCCTCCTGCCCTACACGGCCATGGTGAGCTCCTCCGCGCCGCACCACGGCCAGGCCTAGCCGGTTCCAGACCTGGAGGAGTCAAGCCATGATCGAAATTATCCTGACCCAAGACGTGTCCGCCCTGGGTATGGCCGGACAGGTGCTCAAGGTCTCGCCGGGCTACGCCCGGAACTACCTTCTGCCGCGCTCCTACGCCCTGCCCGCCACCCCCGGCAACCTCAAGAGGCTCGCCAAGAAGCGGGCCGAGTTCGACGAGCGCTCCCGGGCCGAGAAGGAGAACGCGCTCGCCTTCAAGAAGTCCCTCGAGGCCCTGACCCTGACCGTCGTCCGCAAGTCCGTAGAGAAGGGCAAGCTCTACGGTGCCGTCACCCCTCAGGACATCGTGGACGCGGCCGCCGCCGAGGGCGTGACTTTGGATCGTCGGCGCCTGAAGATAACCGAGCCCGTGAAGAGCATCGGCGACTACGAAATCGCCGTGCGCCTCCACCCGGAGGTGAGCGGCACCTTCCGCCTCAAGGTCATGGCCGAGAAGGAGCCCGAGCCCCCCGCGCCGCCCGCCGAGCCGGAAATCGCGCGCCGCGGCCGCAGGCCGCGTTCCGAGGAAGCCGAGGGCACCTCCCCGATGGCCTCGCCCGATGACGCTCCCCAGAGCGAAGCCGGGCAGGCCGTTGCCGCCGAGGCTGCATCGGCGGGGACGCCCGAGGCAGAGCCCGCGCCGGCCGAGGACGCTCAAACAGAGCCCGCACCGGCCGAGGCCGCTCAAACAGAGCCCGCGCCGGTCGAGGCCGCTCAAGCCGAAGACATGCAACCCGAAGCCGAAGCGGCGGACGAGCGGCCCTCCGAGTAGCGCCCCTCCGTCCCCCTGGCGGATTGGCCCGCGCCGCACGGCGCGGGCCAGGGGATATCGCGGCAAGGCCCCGGGCGCTTCCCCCGTGCCAGGGTCACCGCAGGAGGAGGAGAAGGATGGATCGCGAAGACAATCCTTTCGCCCTCTGGAGAATACTCGAGGAGCTCCTGGCATCCCAGGATCCAGACTCCCACTGGCTGGCCACCCTGCCGCCCCAGATCCTGGAATGGTCCGGGCTTTCCTGGGCCTTCATCACGGAGGTCTTCGAAGAGGTCACTTCCGAATACTATATCCGCGCCTCCTGGCCAGAGGTTCCGGGGCTCAAGCAGGCCCACCCCATGGACGGGGGCCTGGCCGGCTGGGTGCATACGCACCTCCTGCCGCTGGCCAAGGACCGCCTGAACACCGGCGAGAATTTCACCTACATTTTCAGTCAGCCGGAGCCCATCCGTAAGCCCACCTCCTTTTATGGCTGGCCGCTCGTCTACAACGGAAAGCCCATGGGCGGGCTCGTGCTCGCGGGGGCCAAGGGCCAGACACTTAACGCCCCCCGACTGGAGTTCTTCTCCGCCCTGGCCGCGCGCCTTTCCGCCCACGCGAATCACATGCGCCTGAACGATCGCGTTAACGAGCTCAAACGCCTGGACTTCCAGACAGGGCTCCCCCACCGCGCGAACTTTCTTGACCGCCTGGAGCGTCTGATGGACATCATGGGCGTCCAGCACCAGGCCCTGTGCCTGAAGATCATCTGCGTCTCCGGACTGGGCCGCTACTCCTTGACCCACACGCCGGAGGACACCCAGTCGCTTCTGAGGAAAATCGCCTCCCAGTTCCTGCACTTCGCCAGCGACTACTGGGAGCTGGGCCACGTCTCCTACGGGATCTTCGCCGTAGCGGTCCCCGAGGCGGTCATGGACGATCTTGACCGCTGCATCGCCGTCCTGAAGAAGAGCCTGAACGAATGGTCCTCTGCGGGCAGGGTCGTCGGCCAGCCCGGCTTCGTCTTCCACGAGTCCCAGGCCTTCTTCCCGCAGGACGGCGACCGCCCCGAGTCCCTCCTGGAAAACGCCTTGTCCCTCCTGGCCGAATCCACCTGAGCAGTGACGCGACCGGGAAGGTCCGAAGGCCCGCCATTTAGCCGTACAGAGGTCTTTGCCCCCGCCTCCCTGCTCAGGCGCCCGCCGTCCCGATCCGTTGCTGGTCCGGGCAACTCCAGCGTCGGCTTTCGCCGCCCCGCGGAAGGTCCCGCCGAAGACGCGCCACACCCGGAATCCCCGTCGGGGAATGCCATGTCGCGTATGACGCCTTCAAGACGTCCCGCAGGCCCACGATTCTTTCCGACACCCTCGACAGACCAATGCCTACCGATATCAACAACTTCCTACCGATATCAACAGCTTGATGAAGTTCATTATCGAGGGCGGTTAAGAAAACCCTTCCGCGCCCGATGAGAGGGGCAAGGGCATATCAGCCAATCTGGCTGTACTTCAAGCTGGATTGTGCAAAATATCGGCTTGCGGCCTATACGGACGCGTCAGGGGCAAGATTATTAATGAAGAAGTGCGTTCCGTGAATTTCGATTCACACTTCTTGCGCATACACCGTTATTGATAAACCCTTGATAACATTAGCGTTTGCGTTGACCAGGCTATGTTTTTCCGCCTTGCGCGATCATGTTGATTATCGACACCCCGGCGCATGAAACCTTTCCGGGCATCGCAATATGATGCGTGTCCAAGGCAATGACGCGCAAGAAAACGTTTCGCGATAAGTCATCGACATTGGCCGGCAGACGATGCTGGCGTCACTGCCCTGTCTTGCCGAGCGAAATCTTCTGCCCGATTCAGCAGGTTACGATGCCCAAGAACGCGCGGGCACTCCCGGAAAAACTCCCGAGGGTCTGGCTTTCCCCGACACCGTTCGGAACGGCATGCCAGAGTTTTTGGCTGTCCGCAGGCAACATTTTGCCCTGACCCCCGGATTCAAATGGACATCCGGCCCATTTCCCGCAGGCCCGGAAGCTTCCTCCCATCCCCGAACCGCCAGGCATTACCGCCTGCCCGGAACGCGGTCGCCAGAATGTCTGAAGCCCCATCTGACGCGAACGCCTTCCTGCCGCCCGCCATGAGCGGAGGAACATGCGAGATGTCGGCTGCATTTTCTGCGGCTCCGCCTCCGCTCGCTTCAAGGGACCGCTTCCGGGCCCTTTCCTGTCAGTCCCACCACCTTCCGTCACTTCTCCCTCGCCGATAGTCTTCCAATCCTCTTCCCGCGTTCCGTGACCCTCAGAATTCCGGAGCCCTCCGAATTCCGGACCCGTCCGAATTCCCCGCCCCCGTAAAACACTGCCCCTTTCGTGAGCCTTGGCATTCGGGCGTCTTTGACGCCTCATCCGCCCGCAACTCCGGTCCCGACCGATCCAGCCTGCCCAGTCACGCTTGGCCTGACCTGAGCCGCCTGCCTTCACCCGTCGCCGATTCCGAATCGCCCGGTTTCCCGCATGCCTCTTCCGGCTGGCGAATCACGCCCGATCGCTTCCGCATCTGTTCTCACGGAATCGGCCACGCCCCGCCTTTTCAACCCTATCCGCCTTCCCTTGCCTTCTTCCGCCCGCCTAAACCGGACGCGGAACATTCCAGCCCCGAAACCCGTGAGACATCTCTTTCGGCAGTCCCGCCGTTTCGCTCAAGCCGCCCTTGCCTGCCCGCCGCAGACCTGAACCGTCCCCGAAGGCGAGCGTCATCCAGCCGCTTCCTGAAGCCTTGCCGGAGACCGAGACGGGATCCGATCCTGGCGGCCATCTGGTTTTCGACCTGAACCCCGGCTACCGATGCCGTTCAGAAATCCGTCGAAACCCGTTGTTTTCCGGCGCTTTCCCTGCCGCAGGCGCAGCCCTTCGGGGCAAGCGAGACACGGAGGGACAACTTGCGAAAAAAATCTTGATTTTAGCGGCAAACAATGATTATTTAGGTTGGGCTTGAGCGTAAAGATGTCTTTCCGCCTGCGCCCGACACTCTAAACGGGAACGGTAAAGTAGCATATGGATCTCTCAAAGTTCGATCTGCTGGAAGCCAAAATCCAGGGACTGGTCGACAGGCTCAGGGAGGCCGAGAAGAAAGCCGGAGCCTTGGAGGCGGAGCTCAAGGAGGCCCAGGCCCAGCTGGAGGCCGCCAACGAGGAGCGGGCGGCCGTCCTGAAGAAAATCGACGAGCTTATCACCCGACTCGACATCTGACCCGCGCGGGGGCGCCGCTGCGTCCCCGCGCCCGCGCCCGTCATGCTGGGCCCCTGCGGGCCCGCCCTACAGCTGACCCTACCGGCACATGAGCTTATTCGACACTGAGCCGGGCCGGGGGGCCGCGCCCTCCCCCGGCCTCCCCCAGGGCGGGCGCGACTCTCCGGACGTCATGCCCTGCGAGCCAGACGACTCCGGCGGCAGTCCGTTGCCGCGGGGGCTCTTCCCCCGCGAGGGGGAAGCTCTCGCGCCGGAAACGCCCGGCCTTCCTGAAGGCGGGCCTGAACCCCTGCCGGGCGACCTGTCCGGCGATCAAGAGGGTCAAGCCCCTTCCCCGAAAAAAGACCCCGCCCGTGAGGATGCCCACTCCAACCCAGACCGGGGGAAAGGCCCAGCCGTCCCCGACCCCATAAGCGGCGACCCGTCAGTTTCAGAGGGATCGGCCGCATCAGTCGATTCTCCCGTAACAGGCGAATCGTGCGCGGCAGGCGATAAGTCGGCCTCAGACGACTCGCCCTCGACTGGCGATATTCCTGAATCGGACGAATCGCCCTCGACTGGCGATTTGCCTGAATCGGACGAATCGCCCTCGACTGGCGATTTGCCTGAATCGGACGAATCGCCCTCGACTGGCGATTTGCCTGAATCGGACGAATCGCCCTCG
>JAISFS010000152.1 GCA_031263485.1 Deltaproteobacteria bacterium
CAACCCGAGGCAGGCATCGGCCACTGGTCATTAACCTCAGGGAAATTGAACGGAAGGCAAAACGTACCAGGCATAGAGGCATGACTGCCCAGTCGGGCTGATTGGACCGCCGCAGCCCCATCCGGCTCTTCATCATGAATCCCTCGCCGGCTTATTACGGTGGCGTCATACATGGCGGAACCGAAATAAGATTCCACTGCAAAAACTCCTCCCTCACCTCCTGGCAGTCATTTGAGGGCAGAGTGTCCGGGTAAAGGGTGCGCAGATGGGTGGCGGTTTACGGCTTTAGCGCAAGGGTGAGGTATGTGTAAAAAGTATGAATTGGACTTCACGGAGACAACGCGCCTTTCCATTCAAGGGATGCCCCTAACGCATCTGTATTGACCGCAGAGACGATATTTCGTCCAATCCGGCATTGAAAAGTCCGTCCTGATTGATAGGCGTGTGCTTTGCCCTTCTCCTCAGGCTTGGAGGGGCATTTTTCACAGACCTCAAGGGTGTCAATCCGATGGCCGCATAACGTTCCGCTTCCCTGACGAGGGGGAGGGTTTTTGCAGTGGAATCAAGTTCGAAAACATGTCCCCCGGAGCATCCCAGGGTGAGCGCCGCACGCCCGGCGCTCATCGGCGGGAAAGCACGAAGGCATCACAGGATTCAGCGCCCTCCCGGGATTTTCGGGCTTCGGCCTCGGCCCGGAGTCGTCCGGGCGACCGGTTATACCCGAAGACGCCCTTCGGCCGGAAGCGCCTGCAGGGGGGCACCGGCGGATCCCGAGCCCCGGCAGACCGCCCTCCACGGCCGCAGGGCGGGCCCCGTCCGTTTCCGGGAGACCCTGGAAGGCTATTTCTCGATGACCCTGAAGCTCATCCACTTGCCGGAACGGAAACGCCAGTAGCCGGTGAAGGTCAACAGGAGCACGTAGGCTACCATCACGGCCCAAAGGCTGTAGATGGTCGCGACATCGAGCATGAACAGCGCCGCCACCCCCACGAACAGGACGATCCCCCAGAGGCCCATGGCCCACATGAGGAACCTCACGTCACCCGCGCCCTTGACCGCTCCGAAGCAACAGATGTAGACCCCGTCGAAGAAGGAGTAGAGCAACACGAACCTCAGGAGCACCGTGCCCAGCGCGACGATGCGCGCCATGGCGGCCGGGTCCGTCCCGCGGGGCATGAAGGCGCCGATGATGGGTCCAGAGTAGGCCAGGAAGGCGTACAGGATGACGCAGATGTAGAGGGTGACGAGCACGATGCCAGTCACCGCCGCCTCCCTGCCCTCCGCGGGGTCCCCGCGGCCCACGCTCTGGCCCACCAGGATGCTCACCGCCTGCCCCACGCCCAGCATGGGGATGTAGCTCATGGACTCTAGGGAGAGCACGATGTTGTTGGCGGCCAGGATCTCGCCGCCCAGCCTGCCCGCAGCGAAAGCGAATAAGGTGAAGGAGAAGACCTCCATCAGGAACTGGACGCCCGATGGCAAGCCGAAGCGGATGACGCGCCTCATGAGCCCCCAATCGAACCGCCGGGAGCTCCGGGTGCCGTGGCTCCGCTCCATCGCGCCGCCGAAGGCCAGGCACGACAGGAGCGCGAAGGCGAACAACCAGGCGAAGACGGTGGCCAGGGCCGCCCCCAGGACCCCCAGGGGCGGGATGACGACGATTCCGCCGACCTCGACCCCGAAGATGAGCAGGTAGTCCAAAGGCACGTTCACGGCGGTGCCCAGGATGTTCACCCACATGACGGCCCGGGCCCTGCCCACGGAGGACAGAAACGAGCCGGTGGTTACCATCATGAGCTCCACCGGCGTCCCCAGGACCAGCACCCGGAAGTAGACGAGCTCCAGCTCGACGACTTCCTGCGGGTGGCCCGAAAGCCCGAAGATCCAGGGTCCCAGGAAATACAGCGAGTAGAGCCCGATCCCGAAGATGAGGCTCAGGTACAGCCCCTGCCACAGCGAATCGGCGGCGCGGCGCGGGCGGCCCGCGCCCACGTACTGCGCCGCGAAGATGCCGGTGTAGCTCACGGTCCCGAAGAAGAAAGCCGTGAGCATGAACTTCATGACCCCAGCCGGGAGCGCCGCGGCGATGGAGTCCAGCGAATAGCGGCTCAGAAAGAGCCGGTCCGTGAACATCATGGCGGAGCTGGACAGGGTGGAGGCCACCAGGGGCAGGCTCAGGGCGAGCACCTCCCGGTAACCCATGCGTCTTGCCCATCTCCGTGAGGGGCGCAGGGAGTCTATGCCCCTGATGAGTCTGGTCGCGAAAGGCATAATCACAGCTGGCCGGAGGCCCGGGGGGCCTCGGGCCCCGGATCGGATGACATGCGCCTGATCCCCGGTCCGCAGGGGATGATTCGGCAGCCCGGGCGAGGGGCGCGTGCGCCCCCTTGAGCCTCCGGCGGGAAGGCCCGGGCGGGAAGCCGCAGGAAGCGCGGCCGGGGCCGAAGGCCCCGGGACGCGCCCGGCGGCGTGAGACGCCGGGGCCGCTGGCCCCCGCGCCGTGACAGGCTGGGACAAGGATCTCCCGGCCCCTGCGGCCCGAAGGACCGAGGGCCAGGGGAGCACGGGACAGCGGCACGCGAGAGGCGGACAGGCGGTCCCCTGGAGAGGCTTCGGAGGTGGCCGTGTAAGGCCTGAAGCCTCGGCGGAAGTACGCGGTGGCTCCGAAAGGCCTATGGCTCCGAAACGATGACGGTATCCCCGGAAGGCCGTAAGCCCAGATAGGCTGACGGTGGCTGCGGAAGGCCGATGTGGCCCCGGAAAACCGGGAAAAACCCTGACGGTTGCCGGAATGCCTTGTGGAGCTGCCCGAAAAGGTAACGGGGTCACCGGCTGGCTTTCCGACACCCTGGAGGAATCCCCGGAAGGGCAATGCGGTAATCTCAAGGAAGCTCCTCAAGGCCTCCGGCAATGTATCGGTGCCAGTTTCCGCGCCGACAGCGGTCGCAGGCCACTGGACAACGCGCCTCGTGAGCCGCCGCCAGCGGACTTGACGGTCAGGAACCCCCGAACTTCTGATTATAGACGAGGCAATGGAGAATTTGGAAGAGCCAAGCGCAAGGGACACTCGTATCCGCTAACCACTTCGAGTGGAAGTGAACGGATACCTGCCTCTCCTTGTGAAGGATACTAATAAGTGGCCTTATCAAATTAGATATATTTTAATTAAAAATTATGTTATGTTGCTATTATATAGTACATTGTCTTATTAATGCTCATTCAGCCTTTAAATAATTCTTGGAACTTGATATGATATGATTACACTTTTGATAACTTAAAATAGTGCCAATACAGATTTTTGTATTTAGCTCTCTATTGTTATTTTTCCACCATTTAGATTATTAGCACCTCGTGGAGTATGGGTTGAGATAGGGGTTATGAAGGGTAATCCTGGGTGCGAGTGATTGGAGGCTTATTTCAGTCTGAAAGATTTTGCCCGCTCTCTCATTCTCTTTGATATTTTTGACATTTCTCAATACTTCATGTAATATTCCAGCTGAAAGGAGTGTCCTGCCCATGGTCGAACAGAACCCGGAAATCAAGGTTGACCGGCCCGAACACGCCGGCGGGCCGTCAACCTCGCTCCCGCCCCAGGGATTCTACACGCCTTTCGAAATGGCACAGTCCCTAAGGATCGGGGAGGTCGAAAATAAGCTGGTTCGGCTCGAAGCCACCCAGGAGAAGTTCGCGACCAA